>JAGWTK010000047.1 GCA_028876035.1 Bacteroidota bacterium | reverse complement strand
CCAGGTAGTGCGTGATTTCGAATTCCATCTGCAAGAAGGCTGTATTGGAAGCGTGTCTGAAATTTTTGATGCGGAGCCACCGCATCGTCCGAGAGGCTGTGCTGCACAGGCCTGGGGCGTTGCCGAAATCCTGAGGGTGATACAAGACTATCGCCTTTGGTAGTTTTCCCGTCAAGCAAGTCACATTTTTATACCTAACCATACAAACCCTTCGAATGAAACAACTTTCATCCGGACGCATGGTCCTGTACCATCTCTACCCGGGCGTTTTGATAACGCTGGTGTATATTTTACTCGCGCCATTGGTCATGCAACATGGCTATCCGCCGCAAATGGCGATCCTGCTTTCCATTATAATTATAGCGGTTCCCATTATGGCGATCCACCTTTTTGTCGCAAAGAAAGCAGCAGCATCGAAACAGTTGTCTGCGGTATTTGCCTACAAACCCACGCTCACAACGGGTAAGCTGGTACTCTGGTCTTTCTTGCTGGTTGTAATCGCGTTTGTTGTTTGGGGCGCAACACAGCCTTTGTCGGTCTGGATTACCGCTCACTGGCTTCAATGGTTGCCCTCCTGGTACAATGTGCAGTCGTTTGCCGGTTATGCGCCGGACAAAATCAGGCAGGTGCTACTGTTGAATATTGTTTTGAACGGACTACTGGCTCCCGCCATCGAAGAGTTGTACTTCCGGGGCTATCTCCTGCCAGGAATGGAAAAATACGGGAAGACCGCCATCTTACTCAACACGGCATTGTTTACGATCTACCATTTTTGGCAGCCTTATATCTACCCAACCTTATTCCTGGCGTTGCTCCCGATGGTATACATGACCTGGAAAACCAAAGACCTTCGACTCGCTGTTCTTACACATATCTGCCTCAACTTAATTGGTGCATTGGCCACTTATGGTGCACTGAATAAATAAACGCTCTCCCTGTAATGATACACCGTTCCCAGCGGGAAACGGTGGCAGAAACAGACAAAACCAGCTGGTCAAACCACTATTTATCCGATCGGGTAAAACAGCCGACATCCGCACAGGCGCTGATACAGTCAATTTGTATTTGTACAAATCAATACCGCAATCATCATGAACAACCATTACGATATCATTATCATAGGAACAGGCAGCGGCGGATCTACTTCTGCCTATGCACTGGCAAAAACGGGTAAGCGCATTCTTGTCCTGGAAAGAGGTGGTTTTATACCTAAGGAAAAACAAAACTGGGATCCGCATGAAGTTGTAACCGTAGGAAGGTATCGTCCAAACGAAGATTGGTACGATGCGGACGATAAACCATTCAAGCCGTTTATTCATTACAATGTAGGTGGCAACAGCAAGATGTATGGCGCTGCACTTTTTCGTTTCAGGGAGGAAGACTTTCTCGAAACCAAACACTATGGCGGCATCTCCCCGGCCTGGCCATTTCGATATGATACGCTGGAACCCTATTACAGCCAGGTGGAGCAATTGTACCATGTTCACGGCAAACACGGCGTTGATCCAACCGAACCAAAAGCATCGAAGCCCTATCCTCATCCACCACTGGCCTATGAACCACTGATAGCAGACCTCGAACAAAAAATGCGGCAACTAGGACTGCATCCTTTTCCATTGCCCATGGGTGTTAAGCTGCCGCAGGATTTTAGCGAAACAGAAACACCGGTTGTATTGGAAAATTTCGATGGCTTTCCGGATCTTACCGAAAGTAAGGCAGACGCCCAGGTGGTAGCATTGCGGCCCGCACTGGCCAATGGCAATATTACTTTACTCACCCATGCCTATGTCGAAAAACTGGACACAACGGATGACGGCCGTTCGGTCAATAAAGTAATAGCAGTTGTGAAGGGGGAACGGATCGCTTTCTCTGCAAGCATTGTGATTGTCGCCTGTGGCGCCGTCAACAGTGCGGCCCTCTTGTTGCGCAGCGCGAACAAGCAGCATCCAAACGGATTGGCAAACGCAAGCGGACTGGTTGGCAGAAACCTGATGTTACACCACAATGGTTGTTTGGTTGCTTTCACGAAGAAAAAGAACCATTGTGTCTTTCAAAAGAGCCTTGGCCTGGCAGATTTTTATTTTGGGTCGGATAATAGCGAATTTCCGTTGGGTGAGATACAATTAATGGGTAGAAACGATGCCGATACGATTTGCTGGCTGGGAGAAAAAATCGCACCGGGCAAAAGCTATGAAGAACTCAAAGAAATGACGATTGACTTCTGGCTGACCGCCGAAGATCTGCCAGAAACAGACAACAGGGTTGAACTGCGGGAAGATGGAAGTATCAAAGTGCATTATCGCAGGAACAATTACGCGGCCTATGAAAAACTCAAAGAGAAACTAAAGGAAGTATTCGTTCGTCTGGGCGATATTGACCCTGACTATACAGATGTGCAATGGGCAGGGTATGATCTCGACATCTCCGGCATGAGCCACCAGAACGGTACGCTCCGTTTCGGTCTGGACCCGGCCAGCTCGGTACTTGATGTCAATTGCAGGGCACACGAGGTCGACAACTTGTACGTAACCGATGCCAGTTTTTTTCCGAGTTGCGGCGCCTTTAATCCATCCCTCACCATTGCGGCGAATGCGCTCAGGGTATGTGAGCATATTGCAACCAATGCTTTGCCGCGCATGTGATGGATAAGTCCACGGAAAGAACTTGCTTTTTGAGTCAGGCACACGACAGTCACTGTGCAGCAAGTTTGCGCTATTTGTAGTATGAGAGCGATGCCCATACGCGTGCGCAGCGGTCATGGAGGTTTAATACAAATGAAGGCCTCTTTCCGGAAAAACTGGTTGCATTACCTGCAAGAGGCGTTGGGACTCGCCATCTTTATGGTCTCGGCCTGTTCATTCGCTGTAATACTCGAAAGCAAGATGTCGTTTGTACACCTCGCGCTGCCGGATGAATTCCTTCGAAGGGTTTTAATGGGAATAGTGATGGGGTTGACGGCCTTGTTCATTTTCTATGGGCCCTGGACCAGTCCTTCGGGGTCGCATATTAATCCCGCTGTAACCCTTTCATTTTTGTATCTGGACAGGATCTGTCCATGGGATGCAGTGTTCTATATCCTTGCCCAATTTATCGGGGGCGTACTGGCTGTGCTGCTCATGCAATGGATAATTGGTGCTGCGCTCACCGATCTGCCAGTAAGCTCTGTTGTAACAGTGCCGGGCAAAACAGGCTTATGGCCAGCTTTTTTCACGGAACTCTTCATCGCTTTTGGTACCATGACGATGGTGTTATTTACTTCTGATCATCGTGTTCTTAAAAAATGTACGCGGCCTGCTGCAGGAATATTGGTGGCATTGTATGTAATCATTGCCGGGCCCATCAGTGGATTTGGTATGAACCCTGCGCGCAGCTTTGCGTCTGCAGTTCCTGCGCATACCTATACCGCGTTCTGGATGTATATGATGGCACCCGTGTTGGGTATGCTTGCCGCCACAATGCTGTACAGTCGCATCAGGCCAGTTCAACAAATGGTAAAAAATAAAGAAAACATTGGGTTATGAATACTGCATTCAATAAAATAAGCTGTGTCTTCCTGCTGTTGATGCTGCAAATCGGTACGCAGGCACAGGTTCAAAAAGTGGAGGCCATTGGTATCACCGTGAGTGATATGAACCGCTCCATTGCTTTTTACAGTAGTGTGCTAGGCTTCAAAAAAATCAGTGACCAGGAGTTCTTTGGAGATGCCTATGAAAAACTGGAGGGTTTGTTTGGCTTGCGGATGCGCGTGGTAAGAATGCAACTCGGCGATGAATACATTGATCTAACAGATTACCTGACCAGCGGAGGACGCAGCATACCCGAAAATGCAATGAGTAATGATCTGATCTTTCAGCACATTGCGATAGTAGTAAGCGATATGGACAAAGCGTATGCAGTACTCCGCAAAAAAATGATCATGCAGGTCTCGACAGGCCCGCAGACTATTCCTGCGAGCAATACGGCTGCTGCCGGCGTAAAAGCCTTCTACTTTCATGACCCCGACATGCACAACCTGGAGCTCATTTATTTTCCTAAAGGTAAGGGACAACCGAAATGGCAAACGATCAAAGGGAAATTGTTTATGGGAATCGATCACACCGCAATAGCCGTGACCAAAACAGACAGCAGTCTTCATTTGTACCAGGATCTGCTGGGCATCGCACGAAAGGGAGAGAGCTGGAACATGGGAATGGAGCAGGCACACCTCAATTTTGTGGAAGGGGCTAGCCTGCACATCACAGGTTTGCGCGCCGTTGCAGGTCCGGGTATTGAATTCCTGGAATACCTCCACCCAGGTCCGGGCAAACCCTATCCTGCCGATTCTCGGTCCGATGATATCTGGCACTGGCAAACGATGCTCCGCGTAGATGATGCGGCAGCGCTTTACCAGCAACTTGCATCGAAAGGTTACCGGTTCCTGTCAAAAGGATTGGTGGATCTGCCGGTGAAAAATGGCAAAACAAACAAAGCATTTATTGTACGGGACACCGACGGGCATGCCCTTCTGCTTGTTGAAAATCGTCAATAAAAGTATCTTGGTCCGTCATTACTTCCTCTTACCTCTTACCTCTTACCTCCTGCCTCTCACCCCTCACCGCTCCTACCACGACGCTTAAAGTTGCCGGTCGCGTCGTATAGCCGACAACCGCGGGCTGTCTTTTCTCCTTTCTTTGTTGTGTGTCCGATAGTCAGCAACTTATATGTCCCTTGTGCAATGACCCGGTCGACAAACTCCTGTTCCGCTTTCATATTGACAGCGAAACAGCGGTAATCGATCGGCTCAGGCAGGCACACCCCCGCTGGACGGAGAACGATGGTATTTGCAGTCGCTGTATCGACTACTACCATACCGAGATTGTTCGTGAACAACGATTGCTGCCAGAAATTGGTCCGTATTTCCCGGTGCGCAGCGTGGATGATTTCGTTATTCTTCCCACGCCGCTCAGACTTGATGCAAATCCACGATTTACCGGCAAGGGGGTGACCATTTGTTTTATCGACAGTGATTTTTTCCCGCATCCGGATCTTACGAGTCATTACAACCGCATCAAAGCGATGGTTGATATTACCGAATCGGGTGCGTCTGATCAAACAGACGGGCAATGGCATGGTACCATGACCAGCGTTGTATGTGCCGGTGATGGTTACTTGAGCAACGGGCTCTACAAGGGCATTGCCAGCGAAGCAAATCTTGTTTTGTTAAAAGTGCAGGACAATACGGGCCGCATCCTGCAGACTAATATCATCAAAGCACTCGAATGGGTACTGGAAAACCATGCACTCTATGGTATCCGCATCGTTAACATGAGTGTGGGTGATAATGAACCAGAATCATACAAGGAAAGCAAGATTGATCAGTTGGCAGAAGCGCTGATTGAAAAAGGTATCACGGTGGTGGCAGCGGTGGGCAATACAGAAGACGGACAAATAAAGCCGCCTGCAAATGGTTTGCATGTGATTGCCGTTGGTGGTATCAACGACGACAATCGGTTGAATGCAGGCAAAACAGCTTATCATTCCACCTATGGCCGCACTACCGATGCGCTCATGAAACCGGAGTTGGTTGCGCAGGCCATTTGGATTGCAGCGCCGATTCTTCCAGGTACTTCGGTGCAAAAGGAAGCGGCCTTGTTGCACGACCTGCTACAACACGCTGACGAGGCACTGGTTGATGCGCTTGAAAGAAATATTGCGCATACAAAGCTTGATAGTGCTTTACCCAGTGTAACTGACCCTGGTTTTATCAGGGGAAAAATCATTGAACGCATCCAGCGCGGGAAATTCATCGCACCACATTATATGCATGCCGATGGCACATCCTTCGCAGCTCCTATTGTATCAGCGGTTGTGGCGCAATTGATAGAATGTAATCCATTGCTTAGTCCTGCCGGTATCCGGCATATTTTATTCTCTTCTGCTAAAAGGCTCGATTCTATCGCGCCCGAACGGCAAGGTTATGGGATGATACAGCCAAGAAAAGCGATACTACAGGCATTAAAACAACACAGCAATGAAAATGCCGGTCAATCTCCCTATATTGACAATCAAAACCAGGTCATTGAATTTTCGATCCGAAGCAGTTGTGCCAGCCAGGTGGTGCTCACCGGACCGTTCAATCAATGGGCAACCCAAACCCATCCACTGCAGCCCTGCAAAGATGGATGGTGGAAAATCAGTATCCCGCTGCTTGCGCCAGGCAAGTACCACTACAAATTTCTGATCGATGAAAACAATTGGGCAGAAGATACTGCCAATCCCTTCCGTGAACCCGATGGCATCGCCGGCTTTAATAGTGTTTTACTGATTGAAAATTGAATTATGGAACAGATCATCACTATTGTATTTACTGTAGCACTTGTATACTTGCTGCTGGGTCTCGCTTTTTATCCTTTGTTTATCATTAAAGGCATTACTCAAATCGATCCGGGCGCAAAGGGAAGCAGTTGGGGATTCCGGCTGATTATTCTTCCCGGGGTTGTTTTGTTCTGGCCAGCACTGATGAGGAAGTGGATAGTTATCCGGAAAAAATAACCATCACTGCAAAACGAAACCATGGTTAAAAGCCTTCGAAAAAGACACCTGCAAATTTGGTCCATGCTCCTGGTATTGTTACCGGCGGGGATCATCAGTGCCAAGCTTGCTACCCGGAAGGCGCCTGCACAAACGCTGTTGCAGCCAGCCACCGGCACCTCTTTCCCGGTTATCGTTCATCGTACAGAAACGCCCGCTTACACAGCTACCATCCGCAAAGCAAGCGATAGCCTTTTTCAACTGGAATGGATCAACAAAAGGCCGCTTACTGTTCCCACCTGCAATGTATACGGGCTTCCCGCGGCCAGCATCCAAATTAACAATGCGGAGCTCATCGGAAGAATTGAAGCCATGGGCACGTACCGGTTTGTATTGAACCATGGCATCGACCATATCCATCACCTGGTATTATACGACTTTATTTATGGGAAAGCGGTTGACAGTGTTTTCTTCCGATAAAGGTTTCAATAATAATTAATCTATGAGTGTTTCTTATACAGCAGTTGGTTGGAACAGGCAGAAAAAGCGGTACGATTTTGCTATCGCCGGCTTTTGCAGTTTGTATTTACTGCTCTTTATTGGGTTAACAGCAGTTACCAATCCCGATTATACATTTGAAACTGCCTTGATTCGATCAACGTCTACGCTGGCATTCCTCTTATTGCATGTTATATTGGCGATTGGACCGCTTTGCCGCCTTAACAGCAAATTTCTGCCCCTGCTGTACAACCGGCGCCACCTGGGTGTTACCATGTTTTTCATCGCACTGATTCATGGCGGGTTCAGCCTGTTTCAATTTCATTCACTCGGCAATGTAAATCCATTTGTTTCTTTGTTTAGTTCCAACACGCAGTATCATTCGCTTTCACAGTTTCCCTTTCAGGCACTTGGATTTTTTGCATTGATAATATTATTGTTGATGGCTGCGAGCAGTCATGATTTCTGGTTGCACAATCTTACACCCGAAGTTTGGAAGACCCTTCATATGTTGGTGTACATCGCCTACTTATTGATTGTACTGCACGTAATGACCGGCGTTTTGCAATTTGAAACGCATCCGGTTTTTGTGGTATTGCTTGGTGCAGGTGCTGCAGTGCTGGTAACGCTTCACCTGCTGGCCGGGAGCCGCGAGATTGAAAAAGACAACGCACGTTTTGATACAGTAGAAGAAGGATTTCACTACGTATGTGAAACATCCGACATCCTGCCTAATCGCGCAAAGATATTCTGCATCGGGGTGGAAAGAATTGCCGTATACCGATCTGAGGACAGGCTCTATGCTATTCACAACGTGTGCAAACACCAGGGCGGGCCGCTCGGCGAGGGAAAAATTATCGACGGCTGCATCACTTGCCCCTGGCATGGCTACCAATACCTGCCAAATAATGGCCAATCTCCACCACCATTTACAGAAAAGGTCAGTACCTACGATATCAGGATTTCCGGAACAAAAGTTTGGTTACATCCGACACCCTATCCGGAAGGAACAGAAAGGCCGGGTGTTTACATTGGAAATAGCATTTAATGAAGCAAGATGGACAAAGAATTTTATATCGGGTGGCAGGCTGAGGCGCCAAAGGGGTATCGGAAACCTATTCGCAAAACCCTGGTTGTTCTGTTGGTAATGGCTGGCATGGTCGCCGCTTGCCTGGCGTTAACCCAGAAAAAATTCAGCACCGCCAATTTTGAATTTGGCCAACTGACCATTATCAAAGGCATCTACCTGCAAGCGCCTGTACCCATGTTACAAGTAAGCAGCAACAAAGATATTTTTGGCAATCGTTCGTATATCAGCATCCCGTTACTGGGATTTGGTAAGATGGGGGCCGATGGCATCATCCAATCGTTAGAACGGGAAAAGGGAACATCTCTTAATGGAAAAGAAATCACGTTGAAAGGCACTTTGCTCTACAACGACGGAAAATTATTGGCTCAGATCGACAGCAACGATCATCCACTGTTATCGGTTAGCGCAGCAATGCAAAATGACACACTATTGCAGAAAAAAGATCTGGGTGAGATGACCATTCGCGGAGAGATTGTCGACCCCAAGTGCTTCTTTGGCGTCATGAAACCCGGACAGGGCAAACCGCATAAAGACTGTGCGATTCGCTGTATACTGGGTGGCATTCCGCCGGTCTTGCGTGTAGTGAATGAAGAGGGTGCGGCCAATTACTACCTGGTGGTGGGTCCACACGGCGAAAAATTGAACAACGCTGTCCAGTCTTATGTAGGAGAGCCAGTTGCACTCAAGGCTAAAGCCATTCAATCCGGTGACTGGATCGTTCTGTATACCACTAACAACGGCATCCAAGCAATTTCGAAGCGCGAATTGTTACTGCCCGGTTTGCAAACGATGGATTGTATGGCCTCCAGGTAGAGCACATTTATAACTTTCGGGCAAGCTATCTAAAGCGGAAGTAGCCAATTTATTTTAGATTTATTGATTTTTAGATTTCTGGATTTATATCCTTCGTATTGAGGATTTACAAGTCAGAAATTGTTTGTTTACCGGCCGCTTTGCGCTGTGCTGCGTAATTTTAACTCCTTTTTTTCTGTGGCGCCAACAGAAATCCGAACGCTGCGATTAAGCTACTTTACCCATTCTGCTTTGTAAGTCTTTTTTGTTATTGGCACCAGTGCGCTTCCGCTTACTGCTATTCCTGCGGCTGCTCCATTAAAATAAAAAAAGGACCGCTCTTATCTGCGGTCCCTGGGCTTTTCACGAAAATTATTCGATCGTGTTTCCTTAACTATTGCCAGCTGAACTTACCACCGGTTTTTACACGTATTTGGTAAAGACTGCTATGCGCGGTGAGGTAAAGCGTTTTACCATCATCGCCCCAGGCCATGTTCGCGGGTCGTTCGGGCGTTACAATTTTCCCCAGGAGTTTGCCTGCAGCCGACAGGATCCATACGCCACCCGGAGCGGATACAAACAGATTGCCGCGCTTATCTACCTTCATTCCATCCAGTGCTTCCTCGTCTTCCGTAAAATTCCAGTCGAAGAAAACCTTTCCATTTTTCAGAGTTCCGTCAGGCTGTACTTCATAGCGCCAGAGTGTTTTGGTATGGTGGATATCGCGGATGTCCCAATTGGTCACATACAGAAATTTTTCATCGGGTGAGAAAGCCAAACCATTGGGACCACCCAGGTCTTTCGAAACCAGCTCAACTTTTCCATTCTTTATCATGAACACGCCTGAATAGTCCAATTCTTTTCGCTTGTCGGCAAAAAAATTGGGCAGCCCATAAGGAGGATCAGTAAAATAAATGCTGCCATCACTTTTCACGATAATATCATTCGGACTGTTAAACCGCTTTCCGTTGATGGAATCGGCCAATATGGTTACCGGGCCTTTCTTCTCGTGCCGGATGACCCGCCTGTTTCCATGTTGGTCAACGATCAATCGTCCTTCTTTATCGATCGCGAGTCCATTGGAGCCCGGTTGTCCGTATTCACCAATATCGGCACCGGTATAGCCACTATGGCTGATATACACCGATACATTGCGGGTAACCGGATCATACTTGTAGATGTTGTTGGTATTAGGATCGCTAAAAAGCAGAAATCCATCCGGGTGCCATACAGGACCTTCGGTAAACGAAAACCCGTCCGCTATTTTCTCAACGCTGCTGCCTGGCTCTATGATGCTATTGAGTGCCGAATCGATTGTGTACACTTTACCAATTTTTTTCCAGGAAGCGTTTGAGGGCCATTCCTTATAAAAATCAATCACCGCATTCCGCACCCAGATATAATTATCCGGGATCTTTCCAACCGGACCGTTAATTCCAAGGATAGCAATGCTAAAATGGTCGCCGGGCCTTACATGGTTACCGAGTACAACGCGGTTGCGGGTGTTGTAGCCAGATATGACGCCATCGCCGCTTTGTCCGAATGCGTGTTGCTGTTTCCCGTTTACCCATATTTCACTATAATCATCGAGCACGATTTCAAAAACGGCCGTTGATCCACTTGCATTGAAATTGCCGATCATGGCAGGGATGGTGATATCTACCTTAAACCATACAAATGATACCAGTCCGGTGCCTGCCCTCATTTCCAGGTCTGTTGGCCGCAAAGGCTGGAATCCTGCATCAAAGTCGGCCGCGCCTATTTGCGGGTGAAGCGTATGGGTTTTAATCACCATGCCGGTGGGATAAAGCAACATGGGATCGTTGGCCGACTGTCCAGGCGTTCTAAAATCGGCTTCAGTAATATGCGCTGGTTGAAAATACCATTGCGCACTCACCGATGCAGTGCCCGTAATTGTCCGCAGGTCGGCGATCGCCTGGGGTTTGTCAACACTTAGTTGTCTCGATTCCTGGGCATGCCCTGCAGATCCGGCAAAGCAGAATATTGCGGCGCAAAATAAAATCTTGTCCATCATTGAAAAATATTGCTGGCCGTAGCCATATTAATTGATGGAAGCTTTGGCACCTGCATTGGCCATGTCTTCATCCTGCTGCGCGCTGGCGCTACCGCTCACGCCAATAGCACCTACCACTTGTCCGTCTACCAGAATAGGAATGCCACCTTGTAAAAAAGTATGTCCTACCGTAATGAGGGCTTGCCGTCCGCCATTAATACTATTCTCCAGCTTCGAGGAAGGTGCTTTGAAAAGCGCTGCCGTATTGGCTTTCTTTATCGCTACTTCTGCGGCTGCTGCAAACGTGTTATCGAGGCGTTCAAGGTAGATGAGATTACCGCCAGCATCTACCACGGCAATAGCACCGCCGGGAGCATTATTAGCCTTTGCAAACTTTATGGCTTCGGCTGTTATTTTTTTCGCTGCTTCGAGTGAAAGGTTCCTGCTGTTTAACAACTGCGCAATAGAAGCGGTCGCCAGCAGGCAGATCCCAAGTAGCAGGAGTAATGTCTCTTTCATATAGTTGTTGTTATGAGGTTTGATGATAGGTTGCTATCGCGGCCATTAAACGGGCCTGTCGTACTTAACTTTTTTACCGGCATTCTCTTTCATAATTGGCGGCCATTGTACATCTGCCTTCATCTTAAAACCAGGAATGTCTTTGTTGAAGAGCTCCCAGGCACCTTTTGAATGTTGCAGGATTAAGTATCCGTCAACGATGTTCCAGTATTCAGGATTAACAGGCCGGCGTCTGCCAAAGGCCATCGCATAACCGCAGAACGATCCATAGAGGGGAGCATACATGGCCGGACGTTCTTTGAACATGTCGGCGTGTTGTTGCGATACAAAAAGAAAAGTAGCGCCGTTGTAGCGGGCGGAATATTGCATATTGCCCTTCTGTGCCTGCTTATCGGTGAAGTAGGACACAGGATCATAGCCATCCATGATAACACCATCGTCATTGGTATTATTATAGAATGCGTTTTCTGCTTCTGTCTTAATTTGTTTCCCGCCGTTATTCACGACCAGGGGCCAGTATTTATCAGCCAGTGCCAGATTGCCCTGCACATCTTTATTCCAGCCATTCACTGCGCGTTCATTGTGCTGAAGGACCAGGCGCCCATTGACGATTGAAAAAGTGTTTACATCAATGGGGGCAATGCGGCCAAGCGAAACCGCATAGGCGCAATACGCACCAAACTGCGGCTTGTATTTATCGGGGTCCGCCTTAAAAAGATCCAGGTGTTCACGGGTAGCAAAAAGATAGTTAGCACCTTCATAACTGAATTGGAACTGCGGATCACCTTTGACCGGTTTATTGTCGGTGAAAAATGCTACTGCATCATAGCCGTCGAGGATGATGCCCTGGCTGTTGATATTTACAAAGGGTTTTTCAATGGCTGATTGCCCGATTGCTGTAACAGCCAGCAGGATGGCTATTGCCAGCAGCATCCAGTACTGAACGAACCGAATTCGGTGGGTCCCGCTGCTTGCGGTTGCAGTTGCAACGCGCGCGATAAAAAAATTAAATGTATTCATACAGGTTTGTTTTCCTGTAAAGGACGAACGAACCTGCACGGCTTACTGTCGGGCAGTGTACAAAAAAGCGGGGATAAGAATCAAAGTGAAGTGATCTGTCGGTTGTGAGACAGTTGTGTGGTCAATGCGGGAAAGGGTTTTATGTGAAGTTGTAATGTATGAGATTCCGGCTCAAGGCCGGAATGACGTTACGAGAGTAAGTCTGGTCTTCGTGAGGCTGTTCAGGACACGCCGTACGGCCGCCGTTGCCACCACATCCTCCAAGCCGTTGCAAGCACCAGCACAAGTAAACAAAGCTCACACAATAGTTTCTCACCATCGAACCAGTCCGTGGGACGATCTTTCAGGAGGGGATCCATAATGAGTCCGTGGACAATGAACAAAAGCGAAGTGAGGTAGGAAATGAGATGCACGTTCTTCCACAAACGAAAGCCCATGGCCCGTTTGATCATTTTTTGCGTAGTGATAATGACAATAATAAAAGCCAGGGCAGCTAATGAGCCCAGCATGACGAAAACTGGTTGCTTTGGAGCAGACAGGGGGACGAAAATATGGCGCAGGCTGAATGTAGTATTTGCATCTGCCACCAACAACAGCGGATGCAGTATGATCAGGACCAGCGCGATATAGGCGGTCCAGTTGTGAAGGGTCAACAATTTTATTTCCCTACATTTTGATGGCAGTTTTTTCCACCATGGATGGGTTTTATAAGCCGTGCTGAGCATGATACCCATGACTACATTCAAGGTAAGTGTAACCATGGCCAACAGTCCCAGCACGGCGGAAACGTCCAATAATTCGGGCATCGCGTAACGCTTTATTCTGGTTTGATGCCAATCACCGGCAACTGGGCTGCGATAATCGCTTTGTTAAGCGCTGGTATATCGTTTGCGAAAATCGCTTTTAGTTTGTTCAACTGCACATCACTTTGTCCGGCCAGGTCTGCAAAGCTTTCTTTCAATTGCTTGCTCGGCGCATTCTCACCACTCGCACCTACACCGTACAAACCAGCGAGTTTGTCATTGAGCCGAATCGGGAAATTCAATACATCCTGTCCGCTCTTTGATTTTGTTTGGTACAAAGCTTCTTCCACGGTTGTCATTTGCTTCACGATAGAATCTGCCATTTGTTTAATGTCTTTGTGCGCCGACAAATCCGTTCTTCCCGTAAAGTCGTTGATCTGGGTACGCATCGAACGAATATTTTTGATCGCTTTTTGTACTTCAGAGAACTTATCGCGCAGCTGTAGTAAGAATGATACCTGCTCATCGTAGTCAGCCTCACTACGACCATACCCGGGGTTGGCCTTAATCGTAAACGGAACATCTGTTGAGTCTTTGCCGAACCTGAAACGCGCTTTGTATTTGCCAGGCGCGGCTTTAACGGGGCCCACGCCACCATTCCAAAGAATCAGTCCGTCCACTCTTTCAGCCGGCGGATACAACATGTCCCAGGCGAACTGGTTCATGCCGGCATTTACTTCCAGTTTATCACTTGCTTCTTTTGCCTTTGTACTAAATGTTTTGATCGGTTTGTTTTGCTTGTCGAAAATGGTAATCGATACCGCCGAACTGTCGGTAGCAGCTTTGAGGTAATAATTGAAAACGGCACCATTCAGGGGATTGTCGCCTGCATTCCGCACTTCTACTCTCCTGCGCCTGCGACCTTCGCCGCCGGCACCATCGGTACGGTAAGCGTCTGCCACTTCATACACTTTCAGGTCTTGATCAGGAATGGTATTTCCGCGCTGCTGCACCATACTTAGATCATCAATCACCCAAAACGCCCGGCCCTGGGTGGCAACGATCAGGTCATTGTTCTTGATGGTAAGATCAGTGACGGGCACCATCGGCAGGTTTAACTGGAATGTTTGCCAGCTATTGCCGCCATCGTAGCTGATGTACATGCCATACTCGGTTCCTGCGTACAAAAGGCCGGGACGCTTTCTGTCTGCGCGCAGCGTGCGCGTAAAATGCATCTTTCCAATTCCATTGGTAATCTGTTTCCAGGTAGCGCCGTAATCTTCTGTCTTAAAAATATACGGTGCAAAATCATCCAGTTTATACCTCGTTCCCACGAAATAGGCAGTGCCAGGCTTGAAGGGATCTGTCTCAATACAATTCCACATCATCCACTTGCCCGCGGCAGGCGGTGTTACATTCTTCCAGTTCTTGCCGGCATCTTTACTCACATAAATCAATCCATCATCGCTACCCGTCCATAGCAAATCTTTCTCAAGTCCGGATTCTGCCGCGGTAAAAATGGTACAATAATATTCTACCGATGTATTGTCCTTTGTAATCGGTCCGCCACTGGAAGCTTGTTTGGATTTATCGTTGGTGGTAAGATCGGGGCTGATCGTTTCCCAGCTCTGCCCTTCATTCTCTGTTACGAACAACTGGTTACCGGCAACGTACAAGCGCTTTGGATTGTGCGGCGAGAAGAAGATCGGGAAGTTCCACTGAAAACGGTATTTCTGTACATCGGCTCCCGCACCCATGGGGTTATCGGGCCAAACGTTGATCGCGCGGTTCTCACCTGTCTTATGGTTAAGTCGCGAAATATAGCCTCCGTAGTTGCCACCGTATACGATATCCGGATTCAGGGGATCTGCCACTACATAACCGCTCTCGGCGCCGGCAGTCGGTTCCCAATCGCTTTCAGTAATGCCACCAGGGTTAGCACTTCTGCTTTTTATGCGGATGGTAGAATTATCCTGCTGTGCACCGAGGATATGATAAGGATAATCGTTGTCT
>JAGWTK010000512.1 GCA_028876035.1 Bacteroidota bacterium | reverse complement strand
AGCAGTAGAACTGTTAAAGAAAATACTGTCCGCCAAAGGATTCTTCGAAGGCAAGAAATAACAGTTTGGTATAGTTTTTTCAGCCATTGCGCCATAATTTCATGCACCTACACGCATGCAGGGATTTCGCTTTCAACATATTGAATTATTAACCGTGCTCGCACTGATTCCATTGCTGGGGGTACTGTTTTTTTTCCTGCTGCAATGGAAGAAAAAAGTGCGGTCGCGCATCGGTGAGCCCGCCCTGGTGCAGTCATTACTCCGCAGTTTTTCGCCGAAACGTTTTGCCTGGAAATTTGGACTGGCCCTCGGTGCATTTGCGCTATTAGGACTTGGACTGGCCAATCCACAGCGGCCGGGTGCAACGGACAGGGTTAACCGAAAAGGGGTGGATGTGATGGTGGCGCTGGACGTGAGTAACAGCATGCTGGCGCAGGACAGCAAACCCAACCGGCTTGAAAAAGCAAAACAGTTGTTGCTGCGCATGCTGGATAAAATGGAAAACGACCGTATTGGTATCGTGTTGTTCGCCGGCAGGGCCTATATGCAGATGCCGCTCACATCCGACCAGGCAGCAGCCCGCATGTACATTCAAAACGCATCACCCGATGTAGTACCCGTACAGGGAACGGTAATCGGCGAAGCATTGAAAGTGGCCTCTACCGCCTTTAACAGCAAAGAAAGAAAGTACAAGGCGATTGTATTGATATCAGACGGGGAAGACCATGACCCCGAAGCCGCAACAATGGCACAAACCCTCGCACAGAACGGCATCATGGTCAATACTGTTGGTCTTGGTTCTCCGGAAGGTGCTACCATCATTGACCCGTCTACCGGCGAAACAAAAAAAGACGCAGCGGGCAATGCAGTGGTGACCAAACTGAACGAAGCCGAACTGCAACAGTTGGCAGCAGCAACACATGGCATCTACCTGCGCCTCGAAGATCCCAATGATGCAGCTAACAAAATCCAGGCACAGCTCGCCACGATTGAACAGGCGTCTTCCTCCGATAAATCATTCACGGAATACAAAAGTTATTTCCAATGGCTGTTGGGCGGCGCCCTGGCATTGCTGTTGCTCGAGTTTTTTATCCCTGAACGAAAAAAGATAGTAACTGCATGAGGTGTATTGTTGCCATATCGATCGGACTGTTTTGCAGTATGCTTTGCTTTGGTCAGTCGGCCAACCCCTCCATTCACAAAGGCAACGAATTGTATAAACAAAAAGACTATGCGGGTTCTTTGCAACTCTACAATAAAGCCCTTGCCGCAGATCCCAATAACGCGGTGGCCAATTACAACAACGGGAATGCCTTGTTCCGGACAGGGAAAGGAGAAGACGCGGTAGCGGCCTATGATAAAACGGCGGAGCAAACCAAAGATCTTTCGCTCAAAGAAAAATCCCTGTACAATAAAGGCGTTGCACTGGCCAAACAGCAGAAACTACAGGAAAGCATTGATGCCTGGAAGGAAGCGTTGAAGCTGAATGCCGATGATAATGAGGCGCGCGAAAACCTGCAGAAGGCAATGGCAGAATTGAAGAAGCAGCAACAGCAGCAACAGGACAAGCAAAACAAGGAGCAGGACAAAAAACAGCAACAACAAAAGGATAAACAGCAGCAACAACCCAAACCACAGGAGCAACAGAGTAAATTAAGCAAACAGCAGGTGGAACAATTGCTCCGTGCGATGCAGCAGAAAGAAAAAGAAATCCAGCAAAAGCTCCAGAAAGGCAATCCGCAAACCAACCGGCCGGAGAAAGACTGGTAGCTCTTTTAAGTTATAAGTTTTAAGTTATAAGTTTTAAGTTTTAAGTCTTTGCGACGGATAATTTAAATCCAGCAATCAAAAAATCAAGAAATCTTACATTTAATCTCCTTTGTACAGTCGGCTCTATATTGCTAACTATCCGCCAGCTTATCGAAGATGTAGCTGAGCGGTGATTCTTCCAACACTGTGCGTACGGACTTTCCATTGGGATCGCTTAACCATTTTACGAGGCGGATATAACCTTCTGCGATTTCTATACCGGTTATATCGCCATCATCGAAGCAGCAGCAGCCGCTGTTGAAGTAAGAAGGGTAGGCCATGGTCTTTACCATTTTCTTGCCTGTATATTCGGCTTCGTAGCGTTTTAGTTCTGTTTCGTAGTGCGCCGCCGCAGCGTTATCGCCCGCTTCTTTTGCTTGTTGTATTTGGATATTGAGGAGATCGATATGATCATAGGAGGCGAAGACAGGCTTGTGGGTATGGCCGGAGATAAAAACCAGTCTTTGCTGTTCCGCGCTCCAGTTGTACATAATAATATTGTGTGCATCTACCAGTTCAAATGAATCCGCGGTGGTGTTTACATTGATGCCAAGAAAACGCTGGATGGGTGTCCATATCGCTGCCACTACCCAGGTGCTGAAGGGATTGCCATCACTTCTTTTATCGCCCTGGTGGCCATGTGCCAGGAAAATCGACCACTCCTTCTCTTTATAATTCGTAGTGAGTTCTACGCCTTCATATACTTTCAGGGTGGCCCCAAAAATTTTGCGGAGATAGAGTGCTTGCTGAAAGGGGAATTTCCACTCGAGGTCGTGGTTGCCGAATACACGATAATAGCGATTGTCTGTCTGGAATCGTGCTTCCAGGGAAAGCACCTCGCCATTTTTTTTCATCACGGCATCGGGGGTATTCTCCCAAAGTTCTTCGCAATCACCGAGGTTTACAAAACTGAATCCGTTGTCGAAATAGTGGTGGAGGGCGGCGGTATAGTTTCCGGCAGCCATCGCAAAATCATCGGCATCATCCCGGGCGCCTTTGTGCTGGTCGGAGAAGATGATGAATTTACTGGTGCTGATGTCAAACGGTACGCGCACACCGCAGTCCGTTTTGCCTGCGCGGATCGACGAAAGGAGCTGGCTCAGGGAGGCAAATACATCTTCTTTCACCGGTGCAGATGATATCCTGTTGGCAAAGCGGCTGATGGGGCCGCTGAGTTTTCGTCTCAAAAAATCCCGCAGCATACTTATACCCTGATATAGATTTTCTTTTGATCCAATATCCTCGCGATGATCCAGTAAAAACAAACGATAAAGATGGCATACAGCA
>JAGWTK010000511.1 GCA_028876035.1 Bacteroidota bacterium | reverse complement strand
CCCGTCGTCGTGCACGCGTACTTGAAATTGTAAAGGATATTCCCGGGTTCAGCTGCTTTGCTCCGGAAGGCGCTTTCTATATTTTCCCGGATGTGAGTTATTATTACGGAAAGTCGGATGGCACCACCACGGTTGCCAATGCGGCCGATTTCTGTATGTACCTGCTTAATACGGCCCATGTATCGTCGGTGATGGGGGATGCTTTTGGTGAACCGAACTGCGTTCGCTTTTCATTCGCGAACAGTATGCCCAATATTGAAAAAGCATGGACAAGAATCAAAGACGCTTTGTCTAAATTGAAATAAAGGCAACCAGTTAATGCGAAGCCATCCCGCGGATGGCTTTTTTTATGCCACAACGGCAACGACTGAGAAAAAGGGATGTATCAATGTGGCATCTCCCTCCATTACTGAACTGGATCTCGCGTCCTTTTCACGCCAGCTTTTGGTGAGCAGTTTCCAGGCAGTGGCATCGGGCATACGAATGGATGCGCTGGTGTTTCCGGCATAGTTATCCGTTAATTCCCACTGATTATTTTTTATCAGCCAGCTGTCGAACCCGGCATCGCCGGTGATGGCTATTTTTAACTCAGTACCATTTTCTGCGTCGACATTCCGGTAAGTGAACGGAACTGCGCGCAGGAAAATTTCCAGTGCAGGTCTGCCGAATCTTTGATTGAGTATGCCTGGTTTTCCCGTGGCGTCACGAATCTGCTGCTGGTGGTGCCACCGTTCCGTGTACTCCCGGGCGATATGGAACCAGTTGGCAGATGTTTGTTCACCCGCCCAGGAAACACCGAATGGGGAAGGACTATCCAGTTGCTCATTTTCTATGCAGTCAACAAAGGAAGGCGCAGCAACTGTCGTCAATTCGAGTAACTGTTTCGTGCTAAACCGGCGCATCAGTTGCACAAATTGGGCATTCAGCGAATTGATATACCGAACCAGGTCCTCGTTGCTGTGGATGGGCGTGCCGGGCGGTGCAATGTATCCGTCACGTACGCGGGCAATATGGCGCATGGCCGTGTCCAGCAAGTGCGCGGCCACATCGCGGACGGTCCATAGTCCTGCTACCGTTGGTAAGTTCCATTCATCTTCTTTCAATGAATGTAACAAATCGACCAGCATTTGCTCCAGCGGCCCAAATAAGGGTCGGGTATCCATCCACCACTTTTCCTTCATCCTTCAAAACTAACGCATTCGTTGTATTTTAGCCAGATGACGGAAACGCAGAAACTGGAGATGTTCCATAACCGCCTGGTGAAAGTATACCGGCACCTGGGACGGCAGGCGAGAAAAATGGACATCCAGTGCTTCCGGATCTACGATCGTGATCTGCCCGAATTCCCGCTCATCATTGATGTGTATGGCGACAAAATCTATGTGGCCGAGTATGATGCAAGCCATGCGCTCACGGAAGAGGAGCACAAAACCTGGCTCAACAACAGTGTGGCAACAATTGCTGCTGTAACCGCAATTCCAGGAAACGCCATCTTCCTCAAACAACGTAAGCGAAAAGAACACCGGCAGGATCAATACCAGAAGACGGGTGAAGCAATGGAATTCTTTACGGTGAAGGAGGGGGGACTCTCTTTCAAAATAAATCTGTCTGATTATCTCGATACGGGTTTATTCCTCGACCACCGGGTGACGCGCGGGATGGTGAGAGAAGCGTCTTCCGGAAAAGACGTACTCAATTTATTTTGCTATACAGCTTCATTTTCGGTGTATGCGGCCGCTGGCGGTGCAAAAACTGTAGTGTCTGTTGATTTATCGAGGACCTACCTGTCATGGTCAGCCGAAAATCTTGCCCTCAACGGATTTACCGATCCCGCGCGCTACAAATTCGTACATGCCGATGTGCTGCAATACCTCGACGAGCTCGCTCCTGAAAGTTTTGACCTGATTGTACTGGACCCGCCTACCTTTAGCAATAGTAAGCGCATGGAAGATTTCCTGGATATTCAGCGCGACCACGTAAAGCTCATCCGTCAATGCCTGCGCATCCTGCGTGGAGGCGGCGTGATCTACTTCAGCACGAATTACACGCGCTTCGTTCCGGATACTGAAAATATACCGGCCGTGGTTAAGGACATCACGAAAGCGACAACGCCTTTTGATTTTAGCGGGAAGTTACGGCGCTGGTGCTATAGGATTGAAAAAGCGGGTAGTTAGCCGCCAGCTGCCGGCTACTAGCTGCCAGCATCGCTGTCTGTAGATGATTGCTCCAGTTTCAAAATGCTGTTATGAATGGAAAGAACCTGAGGAATCAGGGCGTGTTGCTCGTCGTTGATGATGACGGCATCGCAGAGTTTCATTTTGATGGCATCATCCATTTGTTGGTCCATTCTTTTCAGGATTTCATCGCGCGTGAGATGGCTGCGGTGCATCACCCGTTGTATCCGCAGGGACAGGGGGGCAGTGACGCCGATGATAAAATCGAGCCAGCGCTGTGAACCACTTTCAAAAATGATGGCTGCTTCTTTGATGGCATAGGGTGTTTTTTGTTGCAGCATCCATTTTTCTCCGGCAGCAATTACGGCCGGGTGAACCAATTGATTCAACACCGCCAGTTCTGCTTCGTTTTGAAAAACCCTTTCTGCCATCCAGGAACGGTTTAATTGTCCGCCCGCGTACGCGTCCACGCCAAATGCTGCAATGATTTGCTGCTGCAGCACCGGGTCGCTGTTCATGATCCTTCGTGCCGTTGAATCGGCATCAAACACAGGAATGCCCATTGCTGCAAAAACAGCCGCAACGGTCGACTTGCCGGTACCCATTCCACCCGTAATGCCCACTCTAATCATTGATTCAATTTAAGCGAAAATAGATTGTCGGCACATAAAAAAGCCCCGGAAACGGATTCCGGGGCCGGTAAAGCAATTGGCGTTGGTTAAGATTTTGCCGGCTCTGTTGTTTTATTGAGGGCCTGGCTCCATTCGATGCTGATGGCGCTTTTTTCTATTTTGATATAGCTGCCAGGGCTGGTTTCCAGCATCAACGTAGTGTTATCGTCATTGATTTTATTCACCGTGCCATGGATTCCGGCAATGGTTACCACTTTGGCACCTTTCTGCAAATTTTGCTGGAAGTCTTTTGCCTG
>JAGWTK010000510.1 GCA_028876035.1 Bacteroidota bacterium | reverse complement strand
GCAGGGTTGGTTTGATACGCATCCAGGTAGGTTTCATTTGGCGTCATCACGACGTCGTGATCAAGTCTTGCTGCTTCCAGACCGCCTTTTTCACCCCGCCAGCTCATCACGGTGGCACCCGGTGCCAGTCCGCCTTCCAGTATTTCATCCCAACCTAATAATTTTCTACCATGGGCTCTCAACCAGGTATCTACTCTTTTCATCAGGTAGGCTTGCAGCTCATGTTCTGTTGTTAACCCCAGCTCTTTCTTCTTTTGCTGGCATTTCGGGCAGGTTTTCCAGGCGCTGGTGGAAGCTTCATCACCACCCGCATGGATATACAAAGAAGGAAATACCTGCAGTACCTCTTCCAATACGCCTGTGATAAAAGAAAAACTTTCTTCGTTGCCAATACAAAATTCCGAGCTCCTGAAAGGCTGGCCCGAGCAGGAAAGTTGTGGGTATACTGCCAGCACTTCTTCAGAATGGCCAGGCATTTCAATTTCCGGAATTACGGTGATGCCCCTTGCAGCTGCATAAGCCACCACCTCTTTCGCTTCGTCCTGTGTATAATAACCCCCAAACGCATTGGGATCGCCCTCTTGGGCATAATGCCGATCAGACTTCCACCAGGATTTCCAATCGGCATGTGTCCGAAATGCAGCCTGGCGTGTTAGTGCCGGGTAACGCTTAATTTCCAGTCGCCAGCCCGGACCATCTGTCAAATGCCAGTGAAACCGGTTGCATTTATACAACGCCATCAAATCGATGTATTTTTTGACAAAGCTTACCGGGAAAAAATTGCGCGACACGTCGAGGTGCATCCCGCGGTACGAAAACCTTGGCCTGTCAATGATGGTACCTCCGGGAATGATGAGCGGGTCGGGCTGTATATAACGGAGCTGTATCAGTGTAAAAATGGCGTGCAGCATACCGGGCAGATCCGAAGCACGCAGGCGTATTTTGTTCGATGCAATATCCAGCCGGTAGCCTTCTTCGCCAAGGGTATCGTTGGAAGATCTTGTTTTTTCCAGCGTTATCAACCGTCGGGAACGGTGGTCGCCTGCTTTTACTACGTTCAGGTGCCACTCTTCGGTCAAAAGGCGCGCGGCAGCAGCGAATGCCGGGTCGGCTTGCAGCGAAACCGGTTTGTCCAACCAAAATGTTTCCTTGCCTGCATTTGCATACAATGGTGCAGGAATAATGTCCGAAATAGATTGTGCCTTTGTATACAAGACAACCAATAACAGGCAAAACACAAGCAGACGTTTCATGCAGGCAAAGTAATCAAAAAGCCTGTCGCATGCACCGATTCGTTATTTTTGCGCAAACGTTTTAACTATGGGAATATCCGATAGACTTTCGCAGATAAAGAATGAAAAAGCCAACGCTAATTTGCAGGCCGGACAAGTTTTTTTGGAAGAAAACAAAACCAAAGAAGCTGTGGTGGCACTGCCCAGTGGTTTGCAGTACCTCGTATTAACAGAAGGAACAGGTGCAAAGCCAGGACCGCGTTCCAGCGTAACTTGTCACTATCATGGAACATTGATCGATGGTACAGTATTCGACAGCTCTGTTCGTCGTGGTCAGCCTGCAACTTTTCCATTGGATCGCGTAATCAGCGGATGGACTGAAGGCCTGCAGCTCATGCCAGCAGGCAGCAAGTGGCGCTTTTTTATACCACCGCATCTTGGATATGGCGATCGGCAGGTGAGTGCCCAGATTGGGCCTAACAGCACCCTCATATTCGATGTAGAGCTGATTAGTTTTGTATAAATCGTTAGCTGATCAAATTAGTTCGAGGTCCCGGCTTGCCGGGACTTTTTTGTGAAAGGGGAGTTAATACGAAACATGAAGGATGGTCGTATATGCAATGGTCACTGTTTTGGCATCCACAGCCTATAACAAAACCAACTTTATGCAAACAATTCACTTCTCACTGCCTGCAAAAGCATGTTTCCTTCTGTTGATTTTAATGCTGCCATTTGGTATCCGCGCACAGCAGCTGCCTGCTCGCTGGGAAGCTGGTATGAGCCTGGCCATCAGCACGGGCGGCGGCATGCGCGACTACCGCAGCGAAACTATCATTTCTGGTGCAGGTATAACTGTTATCAGCGAAGGAGATGACGGCCGTAAAACAAATCAATACGAGGTAACGCAGGAACAGTTGGACAAACTGCTGGGGTTAATGAGAAAATATCATTTTGAAAAGCTGACATCACAACCACGCAAAGGACTCGTATACGATATGCCGACCACGACGATACAATTGGCCTGGAATAATCTGGTCCTGGGATATTCTGTGGGTGCATCCATGGAACTTCCGGAAAAGCAGAAAAATAATGCCTCGCAGATCGACAGCTTTATTACGCAATTGTTACAGTTGGCAGCAAACAGGAAATAGGGGGCAATGTCACGATCTGCTCCGGAACTTCGTTCGTACAGGCCGCCACTAGGGATAGAGCAGGTATTTCTTCCGCATTTGCTTATACGCACTCAGCGCAGGTTCCCAGGTTTTCCGAATGGTTGCTTCCGGTATACCGGCCGCGATTTGTTCCTTGAATAATTTACTGCCTGCCAGCTTATCAATATTGCCCATCTCTTTGCTCTGCGTGTAATCAAAGAATTTGTCAGGGTAAGGATAAGCGTGGTAAAGTTCCATCATCCATTGGATGTTGATTTGTCTTTTCCTGCGCAGTGAGTCGATGGGGTATTGGCGCAAATCAAGACCATAACAAAGCTTGTTCATATGCTGTGGTGTTTCACTCATTCCTTTGATGCTGACAGGAGTGAATGAAAAATCATATTTTCCTTTTAGTTCGGGATTACCCAGCACGGTAAAAGGGAAATAGGTACCACGTCCCAGGTTCATCACTGTTCCTTCAAATAAACAAACAGAAGGGTAGAGCATTACCGACTGCTGTGTGTTTAGGTTAGGCGATGGTTTTACCGGTAGTTCATAATACGTGTCGTGGGTATAATTTTTTACAGTGATTATTTTTATACGGCATTGGACCTTGTTGGTCAGCCAGCCTTCGCCGTTCAGCATTTTTGCGAATTCACCAATCGTTAAGCCATGACTGATAGGAATGGGGAACATACCAATGCCCGATTTGAGTGACATGTCCAGTACTGG
>JAGWTK010000509.1 GCA_028876035.1 Bacteroidota bacterium | reverse complement strand
TGTGGAAAATGCGGCCTGCCTGCATTCTGGTGTATGATTGCATTCCGCTATTGAGTCTGCGGCTTTTTTACAGGATAATCAGGAGGCCGAAAATACTCTGGTATCATAACCATGATGTAGCCGATCCAAAGTACCTGAGAAAGTGGAGCATTAACTGGGGAGGCTGGAAAAGCGAATCCTGGATTTTTCCTAAGTTGGATATTTTTTCTTTGCCGTCTGTAGAAAGAACGGCCTTCTTTCCGATGGAGCGGTTGAAAGGAGCCTTTTTTTTCCTGCCCAACTTTCCATCTCTCAGCGTTTATGCACCGCAACGACAGCAGCGCAGCGCTCCGCACGATCACTTCAGGATTCTTTACCAGGGCAGCATCGGGGAACTCCATGGACTCGAGGAAATAATCGGGTTGCTCCCTGAAAATATTGCCGGCAAAACCTGGAGCCTGGTATTGAAAGGGTTTGTTGACGAGGCTTACTTCGCAAGCCTTCAGCATCTGGCCGCAGACAAAGGCGTATCAGACCGGCTTTCATATATTGGTCCTACCGGGTACATGGACGTAGTGAAGAACGCCATGTCTTGTCACGTGGGTATTGGTATCCATAAAAAGGACGATATTATGAATAATACACTTGGAACAGCATCCAATAAGATCTACGAATATGCTGCGGCGGGTATGCCTGTACTGGTTTACGATAACACTCATTTCAGGGAGGCGCTTGCGCAAAGAGAATGGGTGCTGTTCACCGATACCAGTGCGCGCTCGCTGAGAGAAGTATTCGGTATAATTGCCGTCAGCTATGAAGCTTTAAGCAAGGCGGCAGAACACGACTTCCTTACCACTTACTGCTTTGAAAATTATTTTTCGTCTGTTTTCAACCATTTGAATAAAAATTAAGTACAGCCATGTTAACCAATGCTCAGCGAGTTAGTTACTTACTTGATTCTATGCTGCGTTATCGTGAGAAGGTAAAATGCACCAATTGCGGATCAGACGAGTGTACTATCCTCGACAGGAAATATGTTTTCACCAGGCTGTTTGAATGTAATTCTTGCCACCTTTATTTCCGGCATCCGGTTGAAAGGACTGAAGTGAACCTTAAATTCTACCAAAAGGAATACGCCGAAAAGGACAATATAACAGCGGAGGTACCCGAACCTGCTCAGCTCGCCGGCCTGAAGGAGACAAAGTTCCTGAAAGGAAACAAGAATGCTGACCGGTATAGCCAGATTTTCCAAAAGCTGCTGCCCGGTAAAGAAAAGATAAGTGTCTTGGATTATGGGTCGAGCTGGGGCTATATTTCGTGGCAGCTTATTGAAAAGGGCTACGATGTCCAGTCTTTTGAAATTTCGAAGCCAAGGGCGGACTATGGTAATACCCATTTGGGCCTGAATATTGTAACAAACGAAGAGATGCTTCGTCCTGATGTTGACATATTTTTCTCTTCGCACGTAATCGAACACCATCCTTCCATACCATCAATGATTCAATTGGCAAAAAAATTGCTGAAACCCGGCGGGTATTTTATTGCAGTTAGTCCAAACGGCAGCAAGGCGTACCGCGAACGTGATCCATTTGGCTTTCACAAGGCCTGGGGGAAAGTGCATCCGAACTATCTCAATGCAGATTTCTATTCTTCAATATTCAGCAACCACTCATTTTATCTGGGCAGCAGCCCATTCAATATAGCTGGAATCGCGCCGCTGGCGTCTTCGGTGAAAATTAAAGATGATCTTTCCGGAGAAGAGCTTCTGGCTATAGTTAAATTGTAAAATGTATCGTTCGGTTCGGGTCATAAAAAGCAACCGGTGAGAAGGTATATACTATTCGTTTTATTGGCCATCCTTGCACTGTCACTCGTCACCACGATGTATTATCCGCTTTCAATAATACTGACGGTGATCGTTTTTTGGTGCACCCTGGAAAAATTCGGGAAAGGTATTGTGCTGCTTGAAACGATGGCATTATATAGTTGTATCATTTATATACTGATGCCAATACTGGGGTATTCAGTGTACAACAGTGATAACCGGGTAGCTATCCTTTGGAACAGGGTAATGCCTGTTTCCAGCGACAGGTACTACTCTTTCATGTTGCCGGCGATCACTACCTACATCATCGGTCTTTTTCTAATCAATTACAGTAAGGGCAGACCAGACGAGGGCAGCAAGCTTGAACAGTTTGTGGTGCGGCTCAAACAGCGCAGGGAGCAACCAGGAAAAGTTGGTCTTTGGCTGATTGGCGCCGGGTTGATTTTTTATTTTGTGCGTTTGGCCGTTCCGGGCGGGCTGGCTGCCGTAGCAAGCTTTGGTTACCTGCTGATCTTTCCAGGCTTGTTATACCTGCATTTTCAACCTTCATTCAGGGGAAGGTCGTGGGTGTACCTGGTGGTGACTGCTTTTTTAGTACGTGATGCCATCAATACCGGTATGTTTACCGTGTTTTTCTATATGGGTATCACTATGGTTTCATTTTTCTTTGTTGGTAAACGAATCCGGCTACCGATTAAGCTGGGCGTGGTGATAATAGCCATCTGCGGCGTGTTTATTCTGCAATTGGTGAAAGTCTCTTACCGGAGAAATACCTGGAAGAACAATTACGAAGGATCAAAAGCGCTGTTGTTTCAAGACCTTTTCATTGAAAAGGCAGCGGGTTTCCAGGAGGTTTTTTCTGTCAATAATTTCTTCCCTATCTATGCCCGGTTGAACCAGGGCTATGTTACCGCTATGGTTATACGCCGGATTCCCAGTCAGCAACCGTATGACGATGGTGAGTCAATTGCTAAAACCCTCGCTGCTTCACTCGTGCCAAGGGTGCTTTGGCCGGATAAACCTGAAGCCGGCGGGGTGTACAATATGTGGCATTTCGCGGGGTTCAGACTCCGGGGTTGGTCTACCAATATTGGCCCGGTAGGAGAAGGGTATGGAAATTTCGGTCCCACAGGCGGCATCATTTATATGTTTTTCTTCGGCTTGTTTATTGGCTGGGCGTATAAAATGGTTTTTGTCCGCGCCCGTAAAACACCGCTCTTGTTGCTGTGGATACCACTGCTGTTTTTTGAGGTGACCTATGCTATGGAAAATGATACCCTGCAGGCTGTCAACTCCCTGCTGAAGGCTTCTTTTTTC
>JAGWTK010000508.1 GCA_028876035.1 Bacteroidota bacterium | reverse complement strand
TGATGTTATAGCGTCCCTTGTTTTGCCAATATTTTGCACCCGGTTTGCCATCTGCGGAACGCGTTCCTTTCGCGTAAGCATCGGCAATATTGCGGGGCATGTACAGGTCCTGGGCGGTCAGGACCCTCGTAAACATGCTTAGAACAATGACAAATAAGATCGGTTTCATGAATATGTGTTGAGGAGTTTAAAAGTGTAAAGGTTTAAGGTTTAATGTTCTTCCAGTGCAAGATGCTTTGTGGTTACAGTCCGCGCTGCTGGCAACTACAGGAAGTTCAACACTGTCTGTAATCCCAACGCTGGGTATCTTTGTACTTGGTACTTTGTACTTGGTACTTGGTACTAGGTACTCAATACCGGCTACCAGATACTACAGACCCTCCAGTTCCCGAAGGTAATCATATTGCAAATCCTCGTGCATCCCTGCAACAGCGGTTTTGATTTTTTTTAACTGTGATTGGTAGAGGTTGACCAGCACCTGGCTTTTGTCAAATGGTATGCCGGATGATTTAAGTTTGTGGCAGAAATAAATCAGCAATTCGGCTTCGGCTTCCTTCGATGCAGTATACCGAATATGCTTTCCTGTTATCCGCAGAATTTTCCGGAGCGTTTTCTTGGCGAAATAAAGATTGCTGCTGTTGATTTCTGTGAACTGTTCGTCCATCGCCAATTTCACGTTGTTAATATAGGCGTCCGTATCATCAGCCTCGAACAACAGGTAGGTGAGCATTTCCTTGTTGTCTTTTTTATAGCGCGCAAGCGTAAGGCAGAGTTTGCTGAGTTTTGTCGCAGAACAGTTTTCGAGTGCCTGCTTAATTTCAGCAATAGACGCGGCCTTCATGTTGTTTGCCATAAACGTCTTTTCTTTATCGGTAATCTTCCATGCCATCTACCAGGTGGCCATAGTCAACAAATAGTTCTTCCCCAGGTTGAATATCCCGTAGCGCTTCGAACCAGCTACCGTCTTCTATTGAAACAATATTGGGATTATTGGAATGATTGAGGTAGTTAACCAGGTCCATCAACTTAAAACCATAAGAGGGCACATAGTAGTTTTCCTCATCAAAAAGACAGTAGGTTTCCACGAGGTTTTTCGAATGTCCGGGCAGGGTTTCAACATCTTTTATCGGCAAGGTGATCCATTCGCCTTTGTTTTCCGAGAAAATGTTCCGGCAACCCTTTGGAATCGGCCGGATAGCGAACACGCCGATGCCATGAATGCCAGAGGGCTGGAGTGCTACGTAGGTTTCATTCCGGAGTTCCCGGAGCAGTTCATCCTTTGTCATACAAATTAGCCCTCAAATGTAGTGTAAAATATTTTTTTTCAAAGGTTTGTGCGCTCCAAAACCTGCCGATGGTGTAAAATATATTTCCGTTTTGGACGTTGAAGAATGGTTCACGAAACGCTCGCATCGATTTCAGAATATAAAAAAAACTAACATGAAAAAATTGTTGATCGCCGTGTGCTTACTTTCCGTTGTTGGCTTCGCGCAGGCTCAAACAAAGCCTGCGGCTAAGAAGAGTGCCACCAAGGGTAAGCGTGTTACTAAAAAATCAACGTCGGGGGTAAAAACCGAGTTCGACGAACTGGTTTGTTACGAAGACGGTCCCTGTACCTTTAGTATCCACCGGGGTGATACGCTGGTGTATGATGTGTACGCCCCCGGCAATCAGTATACGATGCTCATTGTGCCGAATAAATTTGACGCGGGTGTAGTGGCCGATTTTAACTGGATGACTACCGGCAGCATCAATAAGAAAGGCCATGTAGTGATCAGCGGCAAGGCTTTGCAGTCGGGCAAAACCTACCTGAGCGCGCTTCCCGAAGGTGAATTGAAGTTAAGCGAGGCGTCTGCGCTCTGGCTGGGAGGAGATAACTTCGCTGACCTTTCAAAAAAGGAAACACCCATCGCATTTGACAATGGCAAACCGGAAACTTTTTTAAGCCCTGAAGAAGATGCGGTAAGTGCAGCGGTTAACTACAAAGGAAAAGATATCAGCCTGGAGGGATTCGCCATTCAAACCAAACCGGAAGGTCAGCCCGATCGGAAAGAGATTTGGGTATTGAACATTTCCAGCAACCTGCTCATGTTCAAAATCAGCAGTAACGATTTCACCATGCAGTTAAAAGAAGTTCGTGAACGGAAGGTTTCAGTAGCTGCAGCTCCGTCCAAAGCGAAACCAAAGAAAAAATAATCCTTGAAAATTCAATAGAACAGGGGTGCGAAAGCATCCCTATTTTTTTATTATTTTTTCCAGTTGCTGGAATGCACCGATAAACATCACAAAGCGATTATCGGAATGGGGCCACGCGATCTGACCGGATGTAAATGCTTTGCTGATGATTTCATTGGCACGTATACAGTCATCCTGATCGAAAAAGCAATTGATCCACCGATTCGGCAATTCCTTCAACGGCTTCAGCGTAAAACCATTGCCGTAAATTTTAACGGCTGTTGGTGTACTTCTTACATCGATGTAATCGATCTTATGGCGCATGGCCCAGCTAAAATAGCGCTCCCAGAACTGAAAATGATTTGCCAGCCTTTCTTTTAATTGTTGATCCGTTTCTTTGGCGCTTGCACGGATTCGCCAGCGGTTATTGATCAGTGAAAACGGGTTCTCGTTTTCGTCGCCCGTACTGGCAGGCTGACGTTCGAAATTATCAAGCGGACCCGCTGCCGGTCCAATTTGCATGTCTTTCCTCGTGAGGTAATTTACCCGGAGTGCTCGCTTTTCATTCTGTTGATCAGTTAGCAGCAGCTGGTCGCCACGATACTCCCATTTACCATAAGAAAACTTACCAAAGTCCATTGTGTACTGGCCGTCTTCCTTCAATACCAGAAAATTGGCTGGGTTGAGGCCTGCACCATCGTTGTCCTTCGGTCCGCTGCTATAAGTGTAGAACCAAATGCCGGACGGCCCTGTCGGCTGGTGGCAGGATATACTACAAACTGCCAGTAAGCTGCCTACCACCAGGTACTGATGTATTTTTTTCATAGAAGGGGAGATGGTTACCGGTATAAATATAAGCAGGAACGATAACAAACCGTTTGCAACCGGCAGGCAGGGTATTCTTCTTATTTTATACCTTCATTGAAACCGATCCATTATGGCTTCAATGCCT
>JAGWTK010000507.1 GCA_028876035.1 Bacteroidota bacterium | reverse complement strand
CAACGACCGTATCTGAAATACCCACCGCTACATATGGTTTGCCGCCGATATTGGCGCATAGGACCGAGAGATGATCGTGCAGTTTGTTTTTCAGATCGGCACAGAGTTTTTTCAATGCATCGGCATTCCCTACTTCAACCACGGAACCAACAAAGGTTACGTTGTTAATGATTTCATCTTTATGAAGGAGCTCGTTGCGGATGCCTACAAGCAGGCGATCCTCAAGGTGTTCCAGTCGTTTCTTCAAACTGTTGTTTTCTGCCAGCAGGGTGTCGATCGCCTTGCTGGTATCGGCCGGATTTTTCAATTGCTCTTTTACCTGTTGCAGGGCGAAGAGTTCCTCGTTCACGTATGCAAGCGCAGCTGCACCTGAAATGGCCTCGATCCTGCGCACGCCTGCAGCTACGGCAGCTTCATGTTTGATTTTAAACAGTCCCAGTTCGCCGGTTGCACCCACATGCGTACCGCCACAAAGTTCTACCGAATAACCCGGGTCCATAACTACCACCCGAACGGTATCGCCGTATTTCTCTCCGAACAATGCCATCGCGCCCATTTTCAGCGCTTCTTCTTTGGGCATCTGTTTAATTACTACAGGAATGTTCGCCCTTATCTTTTCATTGACCAGTTTTTCTACCGCTTTGATCTCATCGGTACTCATTTTCGCGAAATGAGAAAAATCGAACCGTAAGTATTCCTCGTTTACGAGCGATCCTTTTTGAGCAACGTGCGTGCCCAGCACCGTGCGCAGGGCGGCATGCAGGAGGTGGGTAGCACTGTGGTGAACCGTGATGTCTTTACGGCGCGCACCGTCAATGCTGGCAGTAACCGGGCCCTGCAAATCCGACGGCAGTGTATCCGTGAAATGAATAATCAGATCGTTCTCTTTTCGGGTATTGGTGACCGTGATAGCTTCATCCCCGAAATGCAGAATTCCTGTATCACCTACCTGGCCGCCACTCTCTGCATAAAAAGGTGTTATATCCAGGACAAGCTGGTAAGATTCTTTTCCTTTTGCTTTTACTCTCCGGTATTTTAATAACTGCGCACTGGTTTCATTGCTGTCGTATCCAACGAATCCACTTGCAGGTATATCTTTTAACACGATCCAATCTTCTGTATCAACAACGCCCGCAGCACGGGAGCGGTCTTTTTGCTGCTTCATTTCAACCTTAAATCCGTCTTCATCCACCGTAAACTTTTTTTCGGCGGCCACCAGGATGGTAAGGTCCAGCGGGAATCCATAAGTGTCATACAGTTCAAAGGCAGTTTTGCCATCTACCGAACCTGTATTTCCCTTTTCCTGCATGTATTTATCCAGCATTCCTAAACCACGACCAACAGTGCTGATAAATGCATCTTCCTCTTCTTTTACCACCCGGCTTACAAAGTCGAGCTGCTGATGTAACTCCGGAAATACGGTTTCAAATTGTTTCGCCAACACCGGCATCAGCTGGAACAGCAGTGGTTGTTTGTAATCAAGATAAGAATAGTAATACCGAACGGCCCTTCTCAGGATCCGACGGATAACATAACCCGCATCCTTATTCGAAGGAAGCTGTCCGTCTGCGATGGTGAATCCAATCGCCCTGATATGATCTGCCAATACCCGGAAGGCAACTGCTTGTTTGCTGTCGCCGAAATCATATTTTTTTCCGGTGATTTTTTCAATGGTTACAATGGTGCCGGTGAATACATCGGTATCGTAGTTGCTGGTTTTGCCCTGGATAACACGTACCAGCCGTTCAAAACCCATCCCGGTATCCACATGCTTTGCGGGCAGGGGTTGCAGGCTGCCATCTTTCAGGCGGTTGAACTGCATGAATACATTGTTCCAAATCTCGATGACCTGTGGATGATCTGCGTTCACCAGCGTTTTGCCATCTATCTTTTTTCGTTCATCGTCGGGGCGACAATCTACATGTATCTCGGAGCAGGGTCCGCAAGGGCCGGTATCACCCATCTCCCAAAAATTATCTTTTTTGTTGCCGGTGAGGATGCGTTCTACCGGCACCCATTTTTTCCATTCTTCAAATGCCTCTGTGTCTTTTTCGAGTCCTTCTTTTGCATCACCTTCAAAAACGGTCACATATAACCTGTCTTTTGAAATGCCATATATATTGGTGAGCAAATCCCAGCTCCAGGCGATCGCTTCGGCTTTGAAGTAATCGCCAAAGCTCCAGTTGCCCAGCATTTCAAACATGGTATGGTGATAGGTATCTACGCCTACTTCTTCCAGGTCGTTGTGTTTGCCACTCACGCGCAGGCATTTTTGTGTATCTGCTGCGCGGGAATACGGGGCGGGTTTATTCCCCAGGAAATAATCCTTGAATTGGTTCATGCCCGCGTTGGTGAACAAGAGCGTAGGGTCGTTTTTTATTACGATGGGCGCCGAGGGTACAATCGTATGCCCTTTTGATACAAAAAAGTCAAGAAATTGCTGACGAATAGCGGCACTGGTTAACATACTGGAACAATCTTTGGTTGTTAGTTGCCCTTCTAAGGACTATATTTGAAGACAGTAACTGTTTTTCGGGGCAAAGGTAAGGATATGGTTGTCAAGTCCCTGCCCCAAACGCCCTGATAGCAGCAGTTGCACTTTGATTCTCTGCCTTGCTGGTATGAAGAAAATAAAGTACTACTATAATACCAATACGCTCCGTTATGAAAAGCTGGAAACCCCCCTGCGGGTTAAACTCCTGCGCGTATTGGGCTTTATTGCTGCTTCCATCGTTAGTGCCATCATCATTGTTTCCATTGCTTTCAAATATGTGGCCTCACCCGCCGAAAAAAACCTGCAGCGCAAATACGAACAGGCCAGGGAAGATTATGAGGAGTTGAGCGATCAAACCGAGAAATTGCAGAAACAGATGGCGGACCTGGAAAAGCGCGACAACGATGTGTACCGCGCGATATTTGAAGCCAATCCCATTCCCGACAGTGCCCGGGCAAAAGCCATGGAGAAGCAAAAGGAAATACAACTGATCCAAGGTATGAGCCAGAGCGATCTTTCAGGTGCCATTGCGAATACGCTCAACAACCTCGCGCAGCGCGTTGCCTTCCAGAATAAATCGTACGATGAAATTGCAGGCTTTATCAAGAACAAAGAAGTGCTGCTAGCCTGCACGCC
>JAGWTK010000506.1 GCA_028876035.1 Bacteroidota bacterium | reverse complement strand
GGGTGTCACTGCCAACCTGTATTTTTGACGCATGAATAAAAAAGGCTGCCTGTTCATGCTGCTCTTTGTCTCCAGCCTGCTTTCCTGCAGGGCACAAAAAGCCTTCAACAGTTATCCTTCCGGAGATCAGTTTATCGACAGCCTGCTGCAAACCAGGCCGGATTGGTTTGGCGATATCCTGCAGCACAGGAAGGAATGGAAAGTGCAGGTTGTGTACACGCGTATCGACCGCGATCGCAATAACACGCCGTCTTTTACCACCCATTCGTTTAATATCGACAGCAACGATTATTTCTATCCTGCTTCCACCGTGAAGATGCCGGTGGCACTGCTGGCACTACAAGCCATGCACGAGCTGAGTTTGCCCGGGCTCAACATGAATAGCAGTTTGTTGCAGGAGGCAGGGTATGCCGGGCAAACTGCTGTATTAAATGATCCTACTTCGCCAGACGGCCGCCCAACGGTAGCGCAGTACGTCAGGAAGATTTTCATGGTAAGCGACAATGATGCTTTCAACCGGTTGTATGAATTACTGGGTCAGCAATACATCAACGACAGACTGCATAAGATGGGCTATGCAGATGCGGAGATCCTGCATAGGCTGCAAATCAGTATGACGGCCGATCAAAACCGTCATACAAACCCCATCCGCATGTATGATTCCACCGGGAAGTTATTGTACACGCAACCCATGCTGTTCAACCAAACCCGGTACAGCGAGCGCCATGATTCTGTGGGTAGCGGTTATTATAGTGGCGATGTATTGATTAACCGGCCCATGGATTTTTCGGGAAAGAACCGGATCGCCCTCGCTGACCTGCACAATGTATTGCGTGCCGTACTCTTCCCGCAGTCGGTTCCCGCTTCGCAGCGATTTAATTTCACGGACGACGATTACCGGTTTGTAAAGCAATACATGTCGCAGCTGCCGACAGAGAGCCTATATCCCGACTACGCGTCGGATACGGCTAACTACTGGCCGGCCTATTGCAAGTTTTTATTGTTTGGCTCAGAAAAAGGGCCCCTGCCACCGAATATCCGCATCTTCAATAAAGTGGGGGATGCCTACGGTTTTTTGACAGATGTCGCCTACATCGTGGATTTTGAGAAGCAAACGGAGTTTATGCTGAGTGCAAGGATTTACTGCAATACTGATGGTATCCTGAACGACGATAAATACGATTATGACAGTATTGGTTTCCCGTTTATGAAGCACCTCGGGCAGCTGATCTATGACTATGAAGCGAAACGTCCGCGTACGGTAAAACCAGATCTGTCGGCTTTCAAAATGCATTACGATAAATGAGCTTTTCTCCCTCCAAATATTTTCTGACGGGCTTACTGTTGCTGGTGGTGCTTGCGGCTTGTAAGAAAACCAGCAGCTACAATGCGGGTGTGCTTTTGTACAACGGCAGCTGGTCATTGCCTGCTTTATCTGCCCAATGGAGTGGCAACGCAATTGTATCCGGAAGCCTTGCGCAGGGCGTTGTTAGCGGAACAGCCGATTCTCCCTATGTTCCCGTTCCTGCCGGTACCAACCTCGTGACCATCATCGCAGGTGCCAATACATTGCTCGATAAAAACATCTATACCGGAACGGATACCTACAACAGTTTTGTGGTATTTGATACGAGTGCGGTTTCTTCCAGTCCGCAGGTATTGCAGCTGACCGATGATCTCAGCATACCCGATACGGCACAACTGAAATTCCGCGTGCTGCACCTCGTACCTGATACCATAAAGATCGATACCTGGCTGGTCAATGGCACCAGTGATAGCCTCCGTCTTGATACGGCCGGTGCTTTTATTGGAAAAGATGCCGGTGCTATTGCGTCCGGATTGCAGACATTTACTTCGACCAGCTTTCACGGGGGCAGTTATAGTGTGAAGGTGAAAAAATCAGGAACAGAACAACTCTACGCATCGCTGCCTGCACAAAGCTTCCTGGTGCAGGGGATTTACACCTTTGTTTTCTCCGGACAAACGAATGGGAGTGGTGCGGCTGCCTTGAAGGTTTCTGTCGTTAGAAGTTCTAAGTTCTAAGTTGTAAGTGATAAGTTATAAGTTGTAAGTTGTAAGTCTGCCCACATGACCAACCTTTTACTACAACATGTGTTTGATACAAGCCAGGTTATTTTTGGTTGCTGAAGTCCTGGTTGCTGAGCGGTGGGGTGGTTGGAATAATGATTTTGTTGAAACCGTGATCGGTGACCTGGTGGCAGTTGTTGCAGGTAATGGTGAGCGCGGTAAATTGTTTGTGAAACCCTGCAGTATCATGTCGTGAAATTATACTGCTTAAGCTATCCACTACGGGCAGGAGCATCGGCAGGCTTTTTACTTCGGGGCGATCGGCGCAGTACAACCGGATATCGTCCAGCGCTTCTTTTATTTCCTTGATTTCAAAATCGGCGAGTTCCCAATTTTGTGCTTTGCCTGCGAACCATAATTTGGCATGGTGTACCTGGATGCCATTCATGAATTCGCCAAGTCCGGGTTTGTAAGCGCTTGCCTGTTGTGCACGCAGGCTGTCGATTTGAGCGCGCAACACGGATTCACGATTGTTTTGGCAAGATAACACCAGCATGACGGCGACAATGACCAAAGTGCCCGCTCGCATAGAAAATGTATTTCCCATTAAGTTACGATTATCTGCTGCCTGTTGGTGAAATGTACAACGGAGCGTCGCAAGAATGCCGAATCAAGGTACGACTGCTCATAACAAAAAATCCTGCCACAGGAGCAGGATTTACTATCGTTAACAAAAACCTGTTTTATGCAACGGCTTTATTCACCTCTTCAGCAGCTTCGCTGAGTACAATGGCAGATTTTACTTTCAGTCCGCTTTCATCGATCAGTTTCTTCGCTTCAGCTGCATTGGTACCCTGCAGGCGAACGATGATGGGTACATTAATATTGCCAAGGCTCTTATAGGCGTCGATTACACCTTGTGCTACGCGGTCGCAACGTACGATACCGCCAAAAATATTGATGAGGATGGCTTTTACTTTCGGGTCTTTGAGGATGATCCGGAAACCGGCTTCCACTGTTTGTGCATTGGCCGTACCGCCCACGTCCAGGAAGTTGGCGGGTTCACCACCGCTCAGTTTAATCATATCCATGGTAGCCATGGCCA
>JAGWTK010000505.1 GCA_028876035.1 Bacteroidota bacterium | reverse complement strand
CGGTAGGTTTGTTCGCCAATGGTGCCCGCCAGCTTGGCAGACAGCAGTACGAACATGGGTCTCAGTTGTTTACCTTTTCTGCGGACGATATACCGCATAATGGTATCCAACAGAGAGACATGGCTTTTAACCGATTCCCTGAACACTTTTTCGAAGACTTCTAGCTCTTTTTCGATGACGGCCGGAGGGAGTTTCATGAGTGCTTAAACCAGCAAATTACAATATTCAGATTTTATCAGCCGGCTGTGCAACATATTTGCCTGCTGGCTTGTCTCAACCCGATGAAATGCAGGCAGATGCGCATGGTCTCATTTGCGAAAAAAATTTGGTTTTATTTAACTAAGTGATATTTTTGCACGGCAATGGTATTTGGTTTTCGTATTTAATCTTCATAAAAATCAGTTATGGCAAGCAAAAAGAATGTTTTTTTATCAGGCATTATATGCCTTCTTGCATCCGCCTCTTTTGCGCAGGTGCAAACGGGATATGATGTGAAGGATTCATCTCTGATACCCGCCTCCCGACAGCCGCAGCACAACGAGTTCCTGAACAATGCATATCCTTTTCCCGCCAAACCCCGCAACCAGTGGGAAATTGGTGTGAAAGGTGGCGTTTCCAGTGTAGCTGGTGATGTACGTTCGATCTTCCCGACTGGTGGTTTCGGACTGCATGTTCGTAAGGCGCTGGGTTACATTTTTTCTTTGCGTGCAGAATATACCTGGAACCGCGCCCGCGGCCTGAATTTCAGTTCTTCTAACGGTTACAGCCGCAATCCTGCCTGGCTGAGTGCTGGCTACAACCCGGCAACCGATAAAGTGTTTTATAACTATAAGACTACTGTACAGGACCTGAGTTTGCAAGGTGTGGTGACATTGAACAATGTTCGTTTCCACAAGGCTAAGACTGGATTTAATATTTATGCCTTTGGTGGTATCGGTGGAACTATTTATGACACCTGGATTAATGCAAAAGACGCTGCCGGTAATCCCTACAAGACTTTGTTTAATAACACCGCATCAGCCACTTATTCTAACCGGAAGGACGTAAAAAAGGTATTGAAAGCTGGTATGGACAAGTCGTATGAAACACATGCGGAAACAGATCCCCTGCAGCCCAAGCTGTTTGGCAAGTCTTTCAAGCCTTCGTTCCAGATCGGTGTTGGAATGGCTTTCAAATTATCGAACAAGTTTAATCTTGCTATTGAAGAGCGTTTTACATCTATTAAAACTGATTTGCTGGATGGTCAGCAATGGCAGGAAAATACTTATCTCCCAGGCGGACTCGGTGTTCCCGCAATGACACGTGACTTCGATTCTTACAATTTCTTTTCTGTTGGTTTGAACTACAACATTGGCAAGAAATCCGTTGAACCCCTTTGGTGGGCAAACCCGCTGGACTATGCTTACAACGAAATCAACGCTCCCCGTCACATGAAACTGCCGAAACCAGTACTGGATGACGCGGATGGAGACGGTGTTACCGACCAGTTCGACCATGAACCCAATACACCCGCCGGTGCCCCTGTTGATAGCCACGGTGTGAGCAAAGACACAGATGGTGATGGTGTTCCTGATATCAAGGATAAAGAATTGATTACGCCTACACAATGCCAGCCGGTAGATGCTGATGGTGTTGGTAAATGCCCGCCGCCAGCATGCTGCGATGAATTGAGAAAATACATCGATAGTGTAGGCGTTCGTGGTAAAGGTTGTGGTATCGGTGACCTCCCCAGTGTTTCGTTCACAGGACGTACTGTTGCCCTGAGCAAAGATGCGAAAGCAGTATTGGCAAGTGTAGCAGAGAAAATGCGCAACAACCCCAACTGTAAAGTGGCAGTTGTTGGTTACGGCGAAAGCAGCAAAGCCGCACAGCAGCTGAGCTGGGATCGTGTAAACGCAGTTATCAAATACCTGGTAGAAAAAGAAGGCGTTAGCGAAGACCGCTTCATTTTTAAATTCGGTGAAAAAGAAGGCGACGAAAATACCGTCGACCTGAGAGATGGTACAGGTGAAGAAGGCCCGAACACAGTTCCGGCGCCGCACCCGAACCTGCGCAAAAAGAAGTAACTTTCAATGAGTTATAGTAAAAACCCTCCCATGCGGAGGGTTTTTACATTATCCTTAACGAAGGGCTTTTGGATGCTCCATTTTTTACCAGCATTTTTGCCCAAATACATTAACTTTGCCCACCTTTATGAGGACAGGTATAGCCCTTGTTGTTTTATGTGTGAGCCTTTCTGCTTGTTCGGGATTTAATAAAGTCCAGAAAAGCAAGGATTACGAGTACAAATTGAAGATGGCAAACGAGTACTACGCCAAAAAGAAGTACAATTTTGCGCAGCAGCTATACGAAGAATTGTTTCCTATTTATAAGGGTACCGACCGGTTCGAAGAGCTCTATTATAATTTTGCCTTTTGCAGTTATAACCTCGGCGATTATATGAGTGCGGAGAACCTGTTCAAGTCTTTTGTAGAAGTGTTTCCCAACAGCAAGCACGCCGAAGAAATGGATTATATGCGGGCTTACACATTTTACAAGCAATCGCCCAAGGTAGAATTGGACCAAACGAACACTACCAAAACAATGGGCTTTATGCAGACCTTTATCAATACACACCCGGGTTCGCCCAGGAATAAAGAGGCCTCGGAAATTATTGACAAGTGCCGGCAAAAAATGGAGTTGAAAGAGTTGAAAAGTGCAGAGCTGTATTTCAACGTTGGGCAGTACAAGGCAGCAGCTATTGCGTATGCTAACCTGATCAACAATTTTCCCGACTCCGACAAGAACGACCAATATAAGTTGCAGGTTATCCGTTCTTATTTTGAATACGCGAGCCTGAGTATCGAAGACAAAAAGGAAGAGCGTTTTGAGCAGGTGATAACCGAGTACCATGATTTTGTAGATCGGTTCCCGGAAAGTAAATTGATGAAAGATGCTGAGAAATATTTCAGCGAATCACAGAACTATATTAAAAATCTGAAAAATGAGCAGACTAAGAAGGCAGCTTAGTTCCAGTACTACCAACGTAGTGGAAACCAAGAATCTGATGGATATCAAATCCAGGACCGGTAATTTGTACGAGTCAATTGCGATTATTGCAAAGCGAGCCAATCAGATCAATATCACACTTAAAG
>JAGWTK010000504.1 GCA_028876035.1 Bacteroidota bacterium | reverse complement strand
AAGCAACAAAAGAATATCACGGAAACCGGCGAACAGGACTTGACCGAAAAGCTATCCGGCGATTATGCCGTATTGAAAAAGAATCCGGGAGACGTGAACCAGATGCGGGTAATCCGCACCGATGTATCGAATATCATGCTGCTGAACATGCAGGCGATACAGATCAAGGAAAAGCTGGCGGAGCAGACCGCTTCGAATGCGATTTTTTGGATAAGCATTGCAGGAACGGTTTGTTTTATCATAGCGTTAACCTTACTATTTAACCTTCCCGGCAATATTGCCAATCCCATCCGCGAGCTGACGGCAAGTATCAAACAGATTGCCGATCGCAATTATTCACAGCGACTGCATTTCAAAGGCACAGATGAATTCAGCGATCTAGCGGCTTCCTTTAATACCATGGCGGAGAAACTTGAAGAATACCAGCAGAGCAATATCGAGAAGCTGATGATGGAGAAGAAAAGGATTGAGGCGTTGATCAATAATATGAAAGACCCGGTGATTGGGCTCGACCAGGACGGAAAGGTTTTGTTCATGAACGAAATCGCCTGCAGGATATCCGGACTGCAACACGATAAAGTGATGGGTCGGCTTTTACAGACAATAGCCGTCGAAAACGATCTGATCCGTTCCCTGGCGAAAGACCTGTTTGCAGAATCTGGTGCCAGGTCAACCGGCAAAGCACCTTTGAAGATCTATGCCGATGGACGCGAAAGCTATTTTGAAGAACAGATCATTCCCATCCGGATAGTGCCCACGGGGGAAACCGAAGAGAAGGCCATTGGTACGGTGTTGGTGTTGCAGAATATTACCACTTACAAGGAACTGGATTTTGCCAAGACCAATTTCATCGCCACCATTTCACATGAACTGAAGACGCCTATTTCTTCCATCAAGATGGGATTGCAACTATTAGAGAACCGGCAGGTAGGTCCCTTGAATGAAGAACAACAAAACCTGCTGAACAGCATTGGCGAAGATGCAGGCCGCCTGTTAAAGATCACCGGCGAATTGCTCAACATGACCCAGGTAGAGACCGGAAGTATTCAACTCAGCGTACAACCCGCCTCCGTAAAAGAGATCGTGGATTATGCATTGCATGCGAACCAATCAGCCGCGGAGAGTCGGCACATACAATTACAAGTCAAAACGCCAGACAACGACCTCCGTGTATTGGCCGACAAAGACAAGACCGCCTGGGTATTGAACAACCTCGTGTCGAATGCCATTCGCTACAGCCATGAGCACGACAGTGTATCCATCGACGTAGTCCAACAAAACGACGAAGTCCATTTTTCAGTCAGGGATACTGGCTATGGCATCGCCCCCGAATACCAGGAACGTATTTTCGACCGCTATTTCCGCGTGCCGGGCATCAAACGCGAAGGCACTGGCTTAGGATTGAGCATCAGCAAAGAATTCATCGAAGCGCAAGGTGGAAGGATTACGTTGCGGAGTGAATTGGGAGCGGGGAGTGTGTTTGCGTTTGTGTTGAAGAGCGCGTAGCGCGGCTACTAGCCACTAGCTGCTGGCTGCTGGTAGATTGTGTTTAAAAGGTGGGCGGACTGTTACATTTTGATTGTAAGGAGTCGCCGCATACATCTCATTAATCGTTAAATCTCCTCGCAGTCACACTGCCTGCGTACACTGCTAGAAGCTAGTGGCCAGTAGCTAGCAGCCATCTTATGTCAATCCTAATTTTTATAAAGCAACCATTTCGCAACGGCATCTTCTCGCAGCTGCAGGCTGCTGGTTATCTCTGCACGAAGCTGGTAGCTGGAATGGAAATATAGCTTGGTATTCGTCAGGCGAATTGAATGACTTGTACACCATCGATCCTGGATGACCTATCAATCAAGTGGTGATTGAAAATTCGAACCTAAACTATTCCCCGAAGGGCTCGCTAGTAATAGGGATATATGAAACTGCAGCCGCGAAAATGTCGATTTTAGACAGAGCGGGCGCTTTTAAGTATGCACTTGCTGGCGTAAAACAAAATCCAACAATCGATTTAGTTTTCGTACTTAACGCAATCTCCGTCAATAAACCATAAATCCTCAATTTAAGAGGTGGTGTTCGTCAAACGAATTTGAGTTTGGAGAAAATAAAAAATATATTTATTGCTGTTCCATCCATTCAAGTGCAGCGAGCTGCCGATGCAAAGCTGATGTCTTGCGCACCGCAACGCTCAAAATGGAAAATTATTCCAAAGGAAAATCAAAAACATCGAAGAACTAAAAAAAATCAATCCTGCAAAACACCTTTCCGGAAAATTAAGCACCTAAAAAACGCTTACAAAGGAATTGGCATTGTAAATTACGAAGGATAGCCATCAACGATATTTCGCGTAAACCTCCTATGACCGAAGCAAACATGCATACCCCCGGTTTTATACCCGCCCACGGTGGTTACCGCAACCTGTTCGGCTACCAGAAAGCGGAGATTATTTACGACGGCACCGTGTATTTTACCAAACGCTTTTTTCACCCCTACGACCGCACTGTAGGCCAGATGGTGCAGGCCGCGCGCAGCGGTAAACAAAACATTGCCGAGGCCAGTATGGCCAGCGCCACGTCCAAAGAAACCGAAATCAAACTCACCAATGTAGCCCGCGCCAGCCTGGAGGAACTACAAATAGATTACGAAGATTTCCTGCGCACGAACAAGCTACCGCTGTGGGACAAAGACCATAAACTGGTCGCGCGCCTGCGCGAGCTGAACAAAAGCGCGCCCAAAACTACCTACGAAACATTCCAGAAGGCCATTGAACACGAAAGCCCGGCGATCTGCGCCAATACTATGATAACCCTTATAAAAATTTGTACCTACCTGCTGAAACAACAGATGAAACAATTGGAAACAGCATTTGTAAAAGATGGCGGGCTTCGTGAGCGCATGACCAAAGCAAGAATAGAGCAGCGGAAGAAAAAGCCCTAGTGTTTCGGGAGACTTGGGCGACAGTGGCGACTGTCTCCCAGGTCGTCACTGTCCCCCTAACCTACAATAATAACCAGCAACACCTCCCATGAACGAAGCAGAAACATTGAGCAAAACACCTTCGATGCGGGGAAGGAATAACTAGAACAGGTTTTGCCTACCTGTTAGCAGAAATGTCCTTTGGTTGCTGCAATGAATTCTTTA
>JAGWTK010000046.1 GCA_028876035.1 Bacteroidota bacterium | reverse complement strand
GCGCCCGGCATGTTCAGCAGCGCCTTAAAACGCCCGTTGAATATATGCCAGCAACCCGGCTATGTATACGAACCAGCGCTTTTTGCGGATGGGCCCGTACCGTTAAAAGCCAGGTTGTTTGCGAACGAAAACCCATTTGGCCCCTCAGCAAAAGCCAAACAGGCCATTGTAGATGCCATGGCTGAATCCTTCCGTTATCCTTTCGAGTTTGCCAGGGATCTGCAGGAAAAAATTACAACGGCAGAAGGACTAAAACAGGAGAATATCATATTGGGCGCCGGTTCGTCTGAAATCATCATGGCGGCTGCATTGCTGTTTACCCAAAAACCCAATGCGAACATCATTACCGCCGACCCCACCTATGAAGATTTGCCTTCGAAGTTTTCCGACATGAAGGGTCAATGGAAAAAAATACCGTTGACGGCAGACTACAAATTGGATCTAGACGCGATGGAAAAAGCGATCGATGCGAATACTACGCTGGTATATGTATGTAACCCGAACAATCCTACAGCTACTGTTCTGGAGCCGGGCAAGCTGCGGTCTTTCTGCGAACGTGTATCGCAGAAGGTGACCGTGTTTGTGGATGAAGCCTATATCGACTATCTCGATGATCCGAAAGCGAACAGCATGATGGACCTGGTGCGTACCGGGAAAAACATCATCGTGGCAAGAACATTTTCAAAGCTGCACGGGTTTGCCGGATTACGCGTTGGTTATGCCATGGCGCAGCCCGATATGATCAAGAAACTGAACGATTATACAAACGCCTTTGCTACCATCAGTACTACCTCGCTCCATGCAGCATATGCCAGCTACGGGGATGATGCATTTCTGAAAGAAGCATTGCAAAAGACCATGCAGTCGAAAGAATATTTGTACAGCGTGCTGAAAAAAGAGGGCTACGAATACATTCCTTCTTCAACCAACTTTGTTATGTTCCCCGTAAAGATGGACAGCCGCCAGTTTGTACAGGAATTGGGAAAACGTGGCGTAGGTGTTCGCTTCTGGCAATTCAACAAAAAGGAATGGTGCCGTATCAGTATTGGCCGTATGGATGAAATGGAAGCGTTTGCCGCTGCGTTCAAAGAGATTTCTTAAGAACGGGTTCACAATACTACAATCTAAACTTTCGAAGCTAGCGTTCATGGTAAAATCATTGGTTCTTATGGCCAGCCTGTTGCTGGCCACTGCCTCTTTTTCTCAGGACAGCGCCCAGTTGAAGTCGATTACCCAGGCTGAATACGACAAAGCAAAGACGTTTACGATCAAAGACCTCGACAAGGACAGCTATGTCAAGTTTGAAAACACCTGGATCCTCGATCGCTACGAGGGAAGAAAGCCTTATTTCATTACCGGCGATGATGGATTGAAAAAGCGCATCGATTTATACCGCCTGCTGCGCCGGGAAGGCCGTGCGGAAATAGGGACGCTTATTTTTTATACCAATGAAAAAGGCGAACAATACCGCGCCTGTTTGCCCAATTTCAGGGCCGACGGGAAAATCTGGGAAAAATATTTCGAAGACATACATGCCATCGATCGCAAAGAAGCCAATTTTGTGCTGAAACTTTCGTATGTGCTTTCCCGTGAGTTTGGCTTCCAGCTGTACAAGGCGGCCAACCAGGGAAAAGACCTGGGCCGCGAAGAGGGCACCTATGGCATGGACATTTGCTTCCCCGGTGATATGGAAGTAGCAATGGCGAATGGAACAAAGAAATTATTGCGTGACCTGAAAACGGGCGATGAAATAGTAAGTGTTGATCCAGCCACGCATCGGACCAGCAGCAGCACGGTGAAGGAGCTGGTTCGCCATGAAGCGAAAAACTATGCCATCAGCCAATTGGTTTTGATAACAGCGCAGGAATCAGCCTCCGATCACTATATACAACTTCAGCTTTCTGCGAAAATGCTGAATGCTACGCCCAATCACCCGATGCAAACCGAAAAGGGCATTAAACCAGCAGGCAGCATCGTTCCGGGTGACGTTGTACTTTGCCTCGACAGGAAAACGAACCAGTACCGCCGGTATACAGTATGGTCAAAGACCGAACAGGCCGGGGGTGTTCAACCCGTGTACAATATCGAAACTACCGGCAGCAATGGATTTATGCTCAACGAGGTGATGGTATTGCAAAAGGGTCAATAATTTCAACGCATCACGACATCGATCTTTCAGCGCCTAACTCCGTAAGCGCCTTCACCAACACATCCAGCTCTTGTGTGGTTGTAAAAACATTGGGCGTGATGCGGCATCCGTGCACGTTGGCACCATCGATCGCTACGGTGTAAATTTTATAATCTTTCAGTAATCGTTCTGCCAATACGCCAGGCTTCATCGTGGTTACACCAGCGTTTGCGATACCGCAGCTGCGTGCCGGGTCTTCGGGTGTATTAATGACTACGCCCGGCGTGTGCCTCAGTTTACTCGTCCAGTATTGCTGCAGGTAGCGCATCCGCGTTTCTTTTCGTTCTGCACCCAGCATTTCATAAAACGCGATGGCATCGGCAATGGCCAGATCTGTATGCACGGCGTGTGTACCGGTATGATTGAGCCGGGCGATATCATTTTCGTCTCTTCCCTCTTCGGCGAAAATTGGCCAAACACGGGAGGCAGATCCTTTCTTAACATACAGAATACCCGCTCCTAAAGGTGTGCTGAGCCATTTGTGCAGGCTGGCGCCATAATAGTCGCAATGCAAATCGGGTATTTTGTATTGGAATTGGGCAAAAGCATGCGCTCCATCCACCATTACTTCTACGCCCTTGCCATGGGCCATATCACAGATTTTTTGCACCGGAAGAATATGCCCGGTGATGTTGATTATGTGTGATACCATCAGGAGTTTGGTCCGCGGTGTAATGGCACTGGCATAGAGCTGCACAATTTCGTCATCAGATGCCGGATGGTTGGGAACAGAAACGATTTTATTGATCATTCCGTAGCGGCGCGCCGTTTGTTTGAACATGTCCAGCATAGCGCCATAATCCTGCTCTGCCATTACCGCCTCATCACCCGGCTGCCAATGGTAACCACTGATGATCATATCCAGGGATTCGGTAGTGTTGCGGGTGATCACCAATTCTTCTGATGAGCAACCGGCGAGTACGGCGAGCTTTGCAGCTGCTTTCTTTTTATTATCGAATTGAACGGTGCGCATGTAGTAGGCGCCCTGGTAATTGACTTCACGCACGTGTTCAAGGAATGCATCGAGGATGGGCTGGGGCTGAATATTATAATAGCCGTTTTCCAGGTTGATATAATCTGGTTTCAACCGATACATCTTACGAATACCCAACCAGAAATCTTCGTTAGTAGCCAGATCTACGGGTGAAATACCGGCAACTTTATCAAACATCGATGCCCAGGTGGCAGAAGGAAGTGTTGCACCCGTGGCGGCGAATGCCAATCCTTTTAAGAAGCTTCTTTTGTTCATGGTGATATTGTTGGACTCAGCCAAAAGATACGGTTTTCCTTTTTGTGAAGAGCGCTTTTCATTTTCTGAAAATTATCTGCCCGCAAATAATTAGTTTCGGTTTAAACCCTGCATCGTCATGCGCGCTGTCTATCTTCTGCTGTTGGCCCTTCTAATAGTTCAGGCGACCGCTGCTCAAACAAAAAAAGGAAAGTTATTCATCATCGGCGGTGGTGAGATCAATGATGCCCTGCGAAAAGAAATTTTGACCGTTGGCAACTGGAAAAAGGGAGATAAGATCGTAGCCGTAACATTGGCCAGCGGATATGGCGACAGTGCCTATACCTGGATCAATGAGGATTTCAGAAAGGTTACAGGAGAGGACTGTATAAAATTTGATTCTGCATCCGTGCACGATCCGCTACAGGTGGCGGCGCTTGCACAGGCGAAGATCATCTACCTCGGTGGCGGTGACCAGGAAAGGTTCATGCGGTTGATACAAGGAACAGCGGTAAAAAAAGCAATTCAATCGGCCCGCAACCATGGTAGCTTGATTGCGGGTACCAGCGCGGGTGCTTCTGTCATGAGTGAACGAATGATTACCGGAAATGCCTTGCTGGATAGTGCACAGGCCTCTACTTTCCGTTCTTTACGAAAAGGCAACCTTGAACTAAAAGAAGGATTGGGCCTGCTGGACTCAGTGATCATTGATCAGCACTTTCTGGTACGGAGCCGCTATACGCGCATGTTGTCGGCTATCATGGAGCACCCGAACTACCAGTGCCTCGGGATCAACGAATCGACTGCCATTATCGTGGAAGGAAATACAGCCACTGTCACCGGTGAGAGCCAGGTGGTTGTTTTTGCTAAACCAAAACGGGTGCATAGCACGTCTCAAAAATTTCTGGCCGGCGCAGTGGAATTACAGATTTATGTAAGCAGCGAAAAGTTTGCGATCAAAAAATAGTAAGGCAGCAGGAGTGATAAAACAAAAAAGCAGGCCAGGCCTGCTTTTCCTTCACTAAAAACCAGCGCTAGTCTCTCGACCGGCTATTATAAATCATGATATAATACAATAACATCGCGATGGACGAAAGCGCTGCAACGATATAGGTAAGCGCCGCCCATTTTAACGCATCTTTTGCTTTTTCGTGCTCGTCGGGTCTTGTAATATTGGCAGTATCCAGCCATTTCAGCGCCCGGTTAGAAGCATCCAGTTCTACAGGGAGCGTAATGATGCTAAATAAAGTTGATACGGCGAAAAGCAAGATACCAATGAGCAGAATTGTTTGGTTACCCCGCCCGAAAAATACACCGAGGCCAGCCAGCAATACCCATTGTGAAAGGGTGGTGCTGAGTTGTGTAACCGGCACAAGTTTACTCCGAAGCATCAGCATCGAATAGGCGGTGGCGTGCTGTACAGCGTGTCCGCATTCGTGAGCGGCCACGGCGGCAGCTGCGACCGTTGCCGAGGAGTAAACATCCTGGCTAAGGTTGACGGTCTTTTTTGTTGGGTCGTAGTGGTCGCTTAGAAATCCGGGTGTGGAAATCACGTCCACATCATAAATTCCATTATCGCGCAGCATTTTGGTGGCAACCTGCGCCCCTGTTAAGCCGGAGGAGGTGGGCACTTCGCTGTATCGTTTGAACTTGCTTTTCAACCTGAACTGAACGATCATTCCGACCACCATGAACAAGATAGAAATAGCTAAATATCCAATGGGCATATTCTTTAATTTGTGGCAGAGGCAACAAAAACTGTTCCCTTGCCGGTGACTGACAAGATTGCAACAAAAGGAACAAACGAATGTAACACCTTGTTGAGCGAAAATAAACCTGAATTCTTATCTTACTGCCCATCAACTCTCCCCTATGCTCAAAAAGTTCTTTTCCTTTCTGGCATTGATCCTGGCCTTGCTGGCGGGTGTACTTGTAGTTAATACTATGCGCTCAAAAGCCTGGCCCGTTGGAAAGGCGTCTGCACCCGATCCATTGCCAGATTCTGCCATCGCACATATGAGCGCCGCTATCCAGATCCCCACCATTTCACCGGAAGACACCTCCCATATCGACAGCGTGCACTTCAACCAGTTTCGTTTGTTTCTTGAACGCTCCTACCCGTTATTACATCAGCAACTCACAAGAACAATCATCAAAAACTATAGCTATGTATACGAATGGAAGGGGTCGGACAGCAGCTTGTTACCTGTGATATTGATGGGGCACTATGATGTGGTGCCGGTAGAGCTTTCGGCTGTAAAACTGTGGACGGTGGCGCCATTTGGAGGCGAGTTAAAGGACAGTGCTGTTTGGGGAAGAGGTGCGGTGGACGATAAGGCAGCCGTCATCAGCATACTCGAATCGGTAGAACAATTGCTTCGGGAGCATTTTGTGCCAAAGCGGACTATTTTGCTATGTTTCGGACACAACGAGGAGTCTACAGGTACGGGCGCTATTGCCATTGTGGATTACCTGAAACAAAGAAATACCCGGGCGGATCTTGTCATAGACGAAGGAGGCGAGATTACTACCGGGAAACTGAAAGATGTACAGCGACCTGTGGCAATGATAGGTGTTGGAGAAAAAGGATACGTAACATTTGAGCTGGCGGTGGAAAAACCGGGTGGCCATTCTTCAAAGCCGGCAAAAGAAACGGCTATAGATATTCTGATGGCAGCCTTGTATCGTTTGCGCCGCACGCAGATGCCTTTTCGTATGACCGCGCCCGTTAGTGAATTTCTCAACCGGGTCAGCGGCTCATCTGAATCGTTTTTGAACAAGATGGCCTTGAGCAACCGCTGGTTGTTTGAGCGAATGGTAGAAAACAAACTCGCTTCTACGCCGGAAGGCGAAGCAATGCTTCGGACGACCATTGTGCCGACGATTCTTGAAAGTGGTATCCGGGAGAATGTGATTCCCACCAATGCCAGAGCAATTGTCAATTGCCGTATTGTAACAGGTGAAACAACAAAACAAGTGGAAGATTTTATACGGGCAGCTATACACGATGATCGGGTTAAAATAAGTATCAAGGGAGACTTCAATACCGAGCCTTCGGCACTAACCGATATTCAGTCGCCGGCTTTCCGGTTGATGGAAGAGGCGGTACAGGAAACGGTAGAAGGGGTGATCCCTGTTCCCTATACCATGCTTGGTGCCAGTGATTCCAGGAGTTACCGGTCTATCAGTAATGGGGTGGTGAACTTCACGCCGCTTGTCAATAGTAAAGGCTATCATGGTATTGATGAGCGACTTCCCCTGGCGGATTTCCGGCGGAGCATCCAGTTTTTTAGCCATATTATCAAAGGAAGCGGAAAACCCTTACAATAGTGGCTGAATATATTTTGGTAACTTGACAACAAAAGGCAGCGCATGAAATGGATTTTCTGGGGGCTCCTGCTGTTATTTGCCGCAGGCAATGCATTTTTCGTGCTCCCCTGGCATTGGTCATCGGATAATATCAGGTCAACCGTATCCTGTTATTATAAAAAAGACGATGCGCTGCTCAAAGCAGTATTTCTTGACAGCCCTGTTGCTATCCGGCCCAATCTTGCACCGGCTTACGACTACCTCTACCAAAAAAGCACTGCCACCGGCCCTACACTTCATGCACAACGGTTTTTGTTTGTAAACTTACCGGTATCGCACGACCTGGATTTTACCGCCATCGTTTTTCCGTTTTACAAGGTTGCCAGCTTCAACGGAGTTGTACCGTTTTACAGCGTGATCAAGACAGGTGTCCAGTCGCTGGACTCGGTGGCACTGGTAGGAAATATTACGGTGACGGGCAAACTAACGGTAAAGGGCATCTGCACACCTTTGTACGCGCGAAGCCTGGTGGAAAAGGAGATGATCAGGGCTGTAAAATCCCAGATGGCTACCATCGAGAAATCGTTGAATATGCCCCCCGATACAAGCGCTGTTTTTTAATTCTGTACGAATCGCAAAAATGTGCATCTTTGCAGCGAAGGCCTGCCTTTTAATTTAGTCTCCATGTACCAGCATATTTGGGTGAAATATCTTCCAGTTATCAGGATCCTGATGAAGCGATCGGCCTCCGGTGATCAGTCGCTTGATTTGAACAAAAGTGATTTCGAAAAAGGCGGTGTTATTCGTAAGGCCGGCTATAAATTTACCATTGTTTTTAGCCGCGGCCGTGTGTCCAATGTTATCAGTTCTTCTACACTGGCACCCGACCTGGCTGCTGTATTATTACAGGATCCGGCTATCAAGGGCCTGATTGCGGAAAACAATTACGAAATCGATTTGAACACCCGCTTTCAGCTGGCTATCCGTTATACGGGCAAGCAGGAATGATAGCGATGTTGCGATTCCCCATCCTCACTTTCTTCCTCATTGATTAAGGTTGGTTCTTAACGATCGTGGACCTGGCTTCGTCGATAACCAGTGAGCGCGACCAGCGATCGTGAATGGTAAAAGGTGGGGAGAAGTCGAGCGTAATTCCGCTCAAAAACTCGAAAGGTAATACCCGGATCAATCCTCTTTTAAAGGCTGTCTGTCCGCTTACAGGCAATCCGCTTAGCTCAACGGCGCGCGTGCCGGTAAGGAATTTGGCAATTGTTTTACCCCGCAATGCGGCTTCCTGAACCGACATAAACAGGCCATAGCTAAATAATACAATGGCTTCATCGAACAGGTCGAGTGGCTGCTGCTGCATCACTTTGTTGAGCAACGGATAGTAGGGCGCCACGACCGGGAGCAGGGAAACAAAACAAAACCCAAAAATGAAGTAGTCGATGACAAAGTTGAGCAAACGCATGAGGATACCCGCCGGTACAAGTTGAACGGCTGAATCTTTGTCATTGTCTGCGGCTGTATTTTCCAATCGGGTCGTTTTTAGTGCTACAAAGGACAAAAATAAAAAACCCGGTTTTATTATCCGGGTTTACCTGTTGATTATACATTTTTTGTTCCACTTTGCGGTCCGCTGCCAAAAAGATTGTGCAACATACTGCTCACATCGCCAAAATGCTCTTTGAGGGCATCCGCTCCTTTTGTTTTCAGTTCCTCGAAGTACTCCTTTCCTTTGTCCATCGCAGCTTCGGCTTCTCCCTTCAGTTTGCCGGCTTTTTCTTTTAAATCGGCAGATAGCTTTTCTTTTTCCTCTGGTGTCATGTTCATGTATTTATGGGCAGCAAGTGCTGCTGCGGCCCCCAGTAAGAAAGTGGCAACATGTTTTGAATTAACGCTCATAAAAATGATTTTAGTGCTATAAAATTAGAAAGCGGTCTCGGGAAAGACCGCGTTTTGGGATAAAAGGTTGTTCATCTTTTGTTAAGCAGAGGCGCGCTGGTAGCCAATACTACGCGGCTGGATGGGTGTTATGCCACCATCTTCGGGGAAATCTTCCGCTTCAATTTCAATACGTCGGGTAATATCTGTGAGGGAACTGAGTCGTTGAACCGTGTAAGGAATAGTATCCAGTCCCGAAACAAATTTCAAGATATAGGTATAGATACCAATCAGATCGCCTGCTAATACCCCGGGTGCATGAGCTTTGGTGCTGAGCAAGAGCGAGGCACCGATCACTACCATTACCATCAGCTCCATAAATCCGAAGTTCCAGGCTTCCTGGTCGGAGATGCGAATCTGCCATTTGCGAAGCTGGCTGTAATGCTGGCGAATGGTATGGATATTACCCGTTGAAATGATGTCTACTTGTTTTTCGAGCTCATCGTTTTTCGCACGGTTCAATCGCTTCATCTTGCGGCCATAAAAATAGCTGATAACAGATACCGGCAGCAGGATGAGTAGGCAGATGCCCACGATACTGCTATCGTAAAAGCACAACAACACAAGTGACCCTGCAAGATTGTAGAAGGCTTCCATTACGTAGATGAGGTCATATTCGAGAAAGTCGACAAACTCGCGGGCCAGGTTGGAGTGCGCACTCAGTTTGCTGACGTCTTTCTGACCAAACCGCCGGGCAAGGAAACGGGTTACCAAAGAAGTGTAGATGGCCGAATAGGTTCGTGTATCATAACGATGGCGTATGGTTCCGATGATCAGCCAGGCCACGTGAACGCCCGACAAGACCAGTAATCCGCGATAGCTTCCGCGCACGAGATCGTTGACCGCTTCGCCGAGAAAAAAAGGCCGGAGCAATGTTCCGGTCATTTCAAGTGCAAACAGCACATACGTCAATACCAGCTGACCGCGGTGGCGCGTGATAATCTTCCTTAAGAGTTCAAATCGTGACATAGGTTCCAGGTTCATACAATGTTCAATAAAATCCCCGGGTGCCCGAAAGCGCCCGTGGCAGAACCAAATGGGTTAGTATGACCGGAAGAAAAGGAGTCCGTTTAAGCTCCGACGATAGCCTGTTCACGAAGGGTAACCGAGTTCAGTGGTTTCCCCGTGATCAGTCCCCTGCAGTTAGCAGCACCGCAGCGGCAGTGAAAGGGCTCCATGTGCTGATCGTCCAGGAAGGCGGCGTAGTCGAGGGTAAGTTCCTCCGCTTTTTCGATATCCCGGAGAGCGATGATATTTAGACCCTGGTATGCTGTATTTGGGTCGCAGCTGTGATTTTGTGGAGCCCAGCCTGAGGGGTTATCGTCCCAGAGCAAAAATACTTCATTGCTCACAGGGTAGGCATAGTGCCGGAAGATTTCTTTTTCCTCGGGGCTCCAGTTTTGTTCAACGTAGCGGCGGGTGACCAGGCGCTGGGGCCGCTGCTCACCCATGAAAACCAACTCATTACGCAGTATTTTTTGGCTGGCATAGATGCCAAATCCGGCGATGGCATTGCCGCGCATCTGGTATTTGGGTTGTTTTCGGGCATGTCGCGCAATCCCTTCAGCGATAATATGTTTCAAAAATCCGGCCTGCCCGATACCGTCGTGTTGGAGGATATAATCGGCTGAGCCTTCGTAGCCATTGGTGTAGAAGACCGAGCAGGTAAAATTGACTTCGAGGAAGAAAAGTTCGCCTTTGTCGTTGCGGCGAAAGTCCATACGCGCATAACCTACACCGCCGAAACTGCGGAAGATGCGGCGGGCTGCATTGCGCAACTGTTCGTCGATAACAGGATCCTTGCAGGGGATATTGCTATTCGGGTGGAGTTCGGATGTTTTTAGCGCGTAGGTTTTGAACTGGTTTCCTTTTGGAAATACGAATTCGATGGGTTTAAAGACGGTGCAGGACTTTGGGTCCTGTGGATCGGCTGCTATCAACACGGTGAACTCGCGGCCTTTGATATACTCTTCTACCAGCAGTTGTTCGTATTCATGAATGATCTCTGCTACTTTTTGTTTGAGTTCCTGTTTGTTTTTTACCAGGGAATGTTCGTCTACTCCGAGGCTATCGCCGGCCTTTGCTGGTTTAACAAAGAGCGGGAAGCGGAGTTGTTCGATGGCAGTTTCTACATCGTCCATATTTTCCACCAGTACGTAGGCGGGTGTTTGAACGCCTTCTGTATAGGCTACATATTTCATTAACTCTTTTGGCGGATCATATAAGACTGAATTCGGACCTGTATGGGGAAGGTTGAGTAGTTCCAGGGTGTACACGACGTCGATGGAAGGAACATCCCATTCGAGATAACCTTCGCAGAGATTGACGAAAATATCGTAACCTTTATTTTTCAGTTCTTTCAGCTGGCGGTAAGTATGGAGTTTACTCAGGAATACCGTGTCGACAGTATCGCCTGGCAGCAAGGGGGCGAGGTCTCTTGGCGGATCATAGTTTTTATAATCGACCCCGGAACTTGAATAGTCGGGCTGCAGCACACATACTTTCATACATCAAATATTGGTGAGCGTTTGGTGGGTGGGCGCGGCGTCAACAATGGCTATCCTTGTTTGACGAGGCGTTTTGTTTTTTTAATGGTTTGCGATTTGGCACCGGCAACGGCAGGTTTGCGAATTCTTGTCCGGGCGATGGCATTTTCAAGGATGGCGGCCACCATCTGGCTAAAACCAGTGTTTGATAACCGCAGGATAGCGCCGATGGAAGTGTAGTCTTCATCTTCGCTGATACCACATTGCGCGTTTACTTCGAGTACAACAAGACGACCGCTGTTTTTATCCATTCTCAAATCAATCCGGCCATAGCCTTTGCCGGCTACGGCTACATATGCATCCCAGCTAAGTTGCGTAATGGATTTCACGAGTTCTTCCTGTGGACGATGGTAGGTATAGAAAGGTTCGTTATTGGGCAGGGGTGTTTCTTCGTCATAGGTTTCCCAGAGACGATCGAAGGACAGAAAGCGTTCGTTGTCGGGCAGGGCCGGGTGAAACACCCTTTCAACAGGCGGATAAATAATAGCTTTATTTCTTTTGTCGGCATCACCCACGATAAACGTAGTAAACTCCGGTCCGTTAATGTATTCTTCGGCGATAACGCCGCCCGCGGTAAGGCTCCAGCCGCGATAGCCATCAAACAATACTTTTAGTTGTTGCTGCAGAGAGGGGATATCGCTTACTACGGATTTTATGCCTACGCCCATACTGCCACCGGAAACGGCAGGCTTTACAATAATCGGTTTGCCGAGATCATCAAAAATCCTATCCAGCCGGGGATCATTTTCAGGAATTTCCCTCCAGGCGGGCGTAGCGATGCCGGCTTCGTCGAAGGCCCGCTTCATGATGATCTTGGAAGTGGTTACATCATAGAACCGTTCGCTGGCGCCAGTGTAAATCATTTTCTTCTGGTGCAGGTAGCGTAAAACGGAAATGCCGGGTGTTCCGTTGATTTCGTCGCCATCGCAAAGATTTAGGATGAGGGAGGCCTGCTCATCCATTTCAATCATATCAATTACGTCGCGGTAGTTTTGCATGGTTACAGGTTGCCAAACCCATTCCATGTTAAGTTCCCTGAAAGTCTTTGTGTACTCCTGTATGCTTTGGGAGAAGTCGTAGTAATAGTCAACGTTGGCGTCGCCGGTCTGAAGGTAAGGGGCCAGTACCCAAACTTTACGCTGTTGTGGAGCAGTGTATTTCTTTTCCTGTGCGGACATAAACGGTTTCGTTAATACTGCCGCCGGTGGGAAAGCTTGCGTTTTATAAAATCGGTAAGCCTGTATTCGCTCAGTACTTCGTCGCTAATGTGCGATGCACCTTTGATAGTGGTAAGGCAGTTGGCCGAACCGCAGTAGCAGGTGAATGGCTGTACCATTTCCCATTCGGTAGACGGATAAAAAAAGGTGAACTCGTCGCCGGGCTGAATTTCTGAAAGGCAAACGAGCTGCATAAGACTTGTATCGAAAAACACAGAAGGCGAGCAACTGTGGTTGATGTACTGAAGGAATTCCGGTTGCAGGGTAATATGCTTTTCATCGTCGACCTGAACAGTTAAGTAGGTTACGACTGATGAAATGGTTCCTGCATGGAAAGAACAAATTACATCGCCGGGCAAAAAGGACCGGGTTGCGTGCAGCGATTGTTGTCCGTTGATTTCATTTTTCCAAACTTCTGCAAAACCATTGTTGCTCACGAGGCGGAGCGCTTGTGCGGGAGATGATTTTGTTGTCATGCGGGTTTTACAAACTTGAGGTTAGAATAAGTGTAAAAGGAAATGAAAAGTTAACAGGGAATCTTGTCGTAATTAAAAATAACAAACTATTGTATACAAACAGTAATGTATAAAAAAACTTATACACAATGACCTGTACGTATCGTGCATAACTACGCGTTAACTTTTTGCTTCTGATTCCAGCGATGATGCTGAATAGCAAACCGGATATCCGTGAATGTAATTTCGATGTCCATTGCGTCCTTAATAGCATTCAAGGTAACGTTACCTTGTTCCATTTGAAAGAGGATACGTTCAAGTGTTAGCGCTGGTAACAGATCCTGAACAGGTAGTTCACCTGATTCAATAAAAACGCCGAGGTGATTGGCGATGGTTGATTCAGCCAGCGCACGATGACGGGCTATCTCGGCAACTGACATTCCTTTGCGAAAAAGCGCGAGGCTTTCTTTTTGTGAATGACCCTTTGGAGGTTTGGGCTGACGGGTTTTTCGTTGTGCCGATGATTGTGCGGTGCTTTGTATAGCTGTATTGGGTTCGGCCGGCATATCGCCGCCAAAGCTATGGAGTGCCCGAAGCTTTTGGCGGAACAGGTTGATGAGGTCTCCCATCAGCTCCACCTGTTTGCGTGCTGCTTTTCGGGTGCCTGTTGATTCGATGAGTTCTTCAACAGGCCGCAAGAGCCGGTTCGTAATAGCGATAGAAAACCAGGCAGCTGCTTTTTCCAGGCGTTGTTTACTTGCTTCGGTTTCGATTTGCTCCCGGGTTTGGTTCATCAGCTGCAGACGAAAGCTGGCTGCTGTTCTTTCGAGTTCCCGGGCAGTTTGGCAAAGGCCCTGGCAACAGGTAGCAACTTCGGATGATTTTTTGCCGGTAGCCAGGAGCCGGAGACATTCCTGTAGCTTTTCATGAATGTTTTGAAAGGAGAATACTGTTTGTTGGTTTTCGCGCTGGTATTCGATTCTTGCGAAATCAAGAAGTTCGCCGAGCAGTTCAGCCCCGGGTTGTTCTTTGGCAAACCGGATGACTCTTTGGTCAGTAATGATTGCCTTTCTGGGAATTTCGGATAGCAGCACCAGTCCTTCCAGCGATGTACAACGACTCAATGCAACATATACCTGGCCGGGCGTAAATGCGTGTTCGGCATCCACTACGGCGCGTTCGAAAGTGAGGCCCTGGCTTTTGTGGATGGTAATGGCCCAGGCGAGCCGGAGCGGGAACTGGGTATAACTTCCGGTGACCTCCTCTTCCACTGTATCAGACGCGTTATTGAAAATGTACCGGATATTTCGCCAGGTTTCTTTCTCTACCTCGAGTTCTTCCTGGTTATCGCAGGCTTGTACAATAATGGTGGAGTCCTTTATTTTCAAAACAATTGCCAGCCGGCCATTAAAATACTTTCGGCTACCACCCGTATCATTCTTTATGAACATCACCTGCGCGCCTTCTTTGAGCGAGAGGTGCAAATCAGTAGGAAGGGCATGCGCAGAAAAATCGCCCGAGAGCGATCCATTAAAAATGAATGCTTTTCCCGGAAGTGAGCTGAGGATAGCAGCGTTCAGGTTGTCTGCTCTTTTATTATGGGCGCAAAGCGTTACGTAACCTTCTGAAATGTGTGACCGAAAGCCTGGTTGCCACCTCGTTTTGAGCAGCTGCATGTCCGATTCGGATGGGTTGTTGTCGCGGATTCGGTTGAGCATATCAACAAAGGCCGGGTCGTTTTGTCGGTATACCTTTTGCAGTTCGATGGAAACCAATGGATAACCTACAAGGCAGTTTGCGCTGAAGAAGAAGGGGCTTGTCAGCCGCCTCGAGAGAACATTCCATTCATTTCCCTTGGTGACGGGCGGAAGCTGGAACAGATCACCGATCAATAATAGTTGCAAACCACCAAAAGCAATACCTGGTTTTCGGCGTACCAGGCGGCAGGTAAAGTCGATCGCGTCCAGCAAATCGGCCCTTAACATGCTCACTTCGTCGATGACCAGCAGTTCCAAGGCCTCGATCAGTTTTCGTTTTTCGGCGGAGAGCCGAACCTGGCGCTGTAGGCTTAATCGGTCAAAGAAGTATTGTCTGTCTGTCACTGATAATTCGTTCAGATCAGGGACAAACGCGCCGGAAGGCAATTGGAAAAACGAATGAATCGTCACGCCGGACGCATTGATGGCAGCCACCCCTGTGGGGGCGAGTACGACCATTTTCTTTGTGCAAACAGTACGGATATGACGCAGAAAGCTGGTCTTACCGGTTCCCGCTTTTCCAGTGAGAAACAGCGATCGGTTGGTTTCTGTAATAAACTTTGCAGCGAGCGCGAAATGCGCATTCGATTCGTCCGTTAAAGCCATCTGCTAATGTGCTAATGTGCTAATGTGCTAATGTGCTAATGTGCTAATGTGCTAATGTGCTAATGTGCTAATGTGCTAATGTGCTAATGTGCTAATGTGCTAATGTGCTAATGTGCTAATGTGCTAATGTGCTAATGTG
>JAGWTK010000503.1 GCA_028876035.1 Bacteroidota bacterium | reverse complement strand
AAAAATAAACTGGCCAACAAGTCCCAGTCTGTTCACATAACAGGGGCTCACACACAGCCAACCTGCAAAACATAACCCTTCTCCCTAACCAAAATCAAAAAATCAACACCAAATAGAAGATTCCCCGGACAGCAGTGGGTTTAAGGGTTTAAAAGTTTAAAGTTCCTCAGGTTTGCCATACTTCATTGGGGCGGGAGTGTTTCTGTGAAACGACAACTGTGCAATGATTATTGATTGTAGTGACGTGGCTTTACCTTTAATCAGAATGCTCATCCAATCATCTCTGGTACAAACAGAACAGGTGTGGACAGCTAATTGTAATGCTGTTCCCTTGTAGAATTTGGAGTGACCTCAAATAATACATGACGTTGCACATAAGCAACTATTAAACCCTTAAACTTTTAGACTTTTAAACTTTACTCACTGCCAACAAGAACGGAGTACTTGCTCATTTACCTTCACCGGATATTTCTTTTTGAGTGCTTGCACCCATTTATCTTCCAGGAAAGTCTGGTAATCGTTGATTACAAAACCACGGGCGTCTTCGAAACTGCGCGGTAGGTGAGCGGGGTATGTTTTTACGACAAAGGCGAAACTGGTAATATTATCGGTACTGCTTTTTGTGGGCGCAGTGAGCGTTCCAGCTGCGCTGGATGCTGTAAGCCCGGGAATTTGTGTCAGTTCAAACCTCCCCGAATCGGCCTGCACGGTGCCATCTGAATTTTGTACGATTGACTTCCAGTCGTGGCTTTCGCTGAAAGCGGCTTTTGCTTTTTCTGCACTGGATGAATCGCTGCATGTGAAGAGGATAACATCGGCACTTGCTTCCCACCAGTATTTCTCTTTATGTGCTTTGTAATATGCTTTTAAGCCGGTGGAGTCGGTTGCTGCTTTGTCCCACACCTGCCGTTGCATGATTTCAAACAACAGGTTGCCGTCTTTGAATTCCCGGAGCTGCCCTGCAAATTCCTTGTTATAGTGCTCGAGCCGGTTGCGGTAGTATTCATTGCCCACTGTTTCTGCATGTTGCATGAGCAGTTGATTCAATGATTTCCCGCGGAGCAGGGAAAGGTTGTTGCGGATGCTGTTGTAGTAACGCGCGAAGTCACCGGCTGTTACCTTTTGCTGCGGAAACGAGAACAAGACGGTTTTGTCGTTCATTAACGGTAACTGTTTCGGCTTCCTGCCCGCAAAGAGGCTGTCTGCATACCCTGCAAACAAGCTGCTGTTAAAGGTTGCCGGTGCATAGCCGGTTAATTTTAAAATCTTTTTTGCCATGATGTCTTTGGCAACGCTGATCCGTTTGTCGGCCTGTACCTGTTGCTTCAGTGTGGCAATGGCTGCTTCATTTTGCGGATCGGTATTCACGGGAACAGACTCTACACGCTGTATAATGTGGTAACCAAAGCTGGTCAAAAGCGGCTTGCTGATGTCGCCGTCTTTTTTGAGGGCAAATGCAGCCGTTTCAAAATCTTCACTGTAACGGCCCGCACCAAATTCGGGAAGCAATCCGCCCGACTGGTAACTGATATTGTCCGTGCTGTACTTGCTCACCAGGTCTTTAAAGGAAGCTCCTTTCAGCAGGGCAGTATAGATGGAATCGGCCAGCACCCGTTTTGTTTCTTTTGCTGCGTCGTCGTCATTGGGGGTGAAGCCAACGAGTATCTGCGCTGCTTTCATACGCCCAATGGCGGGTCGTTCCGATACCACTTTAAAAATATGGTAAGCAAAACTGCTGCGGTAAGGCGCAGAAAATTTTCCTGCCGGGGTTGAATAAGCGAGGCTCTCAAATTCATACGGTAAGGTAAATACGGTGATATATCCGAGATTGCCTTTATTGCTGGCGACCGACGGATCGCCGGAATAGGCCAGGGCTGTAGTGCTGAAATCGGCGCCGGCGCGCAATTTGTTCCAGGCTTCGGTAATTTTTGTAAAGGCGGCCATGGTATCAGCGCCAATATAAGGAATGAGGATATGCGACACGTGCAGGTCTTTCTGGCTGCGAGCAAAAGCTTCGTCTACCAGTTGGCGGATACTGCTTTCATCGTTCATAAATCCATCGATGATTTGACCGCGGAAGTTTTGCAATTCCGTTTTCTGGGTTGGCAGGGTGTCAAGTTTGGCATCATAGGCGGCTTTTACCTTGAGGCGAAAGCGTATATAAAGTTCAAGGTAGTCGCGGTACGCTTTTTCGGAATTGGAAGTATTGGTATTGTTCTTATTGAATGCATGCAAAAACTCGTCTTTGCTCACCTGGCTGTTGCCGTAGGTGAAAAGCGTTTGTGCCTGCATGGAACCAGCAATACAAAGCGCAATGATAACGGAGAAAAGGTTTTTCATTTGTTGAATAGGTTTTAGCTATTGGCCCTTAGCTGCCAGCTACTGGCTGCTGGCTTTTAAACGTTAGCTTCTTTGATTTTAAATTGCCTCTGACCTCATAGGGTCAGGAAGACTTACAACTTACTACTTACAACTTAGAACTTTGTTTGGCTTTCATAGCGAGTACTTCATCGATTTGATCCCAGGTCAGTTTCTTGGCGATGATGCGTTTGTCTTTATCCAGCAGGTAGAGAATAGGGGTCTGGTATACATCGTACAACTGCCGGAAATTGGGCCGGCCGGCGGCATAGCCCGCATCGCGTTGTGCGGTGGTTTCATAAACGTGGATCCAATCTTTTAAATTGTTTTCGCGGATATAAGTCAGCCAGGCTTCCTTGCCCCCGTCGACCATCACGCCGTAGATGGTCACGCCCATTTGTTTCCATTTGGCCTGGTAAATGGAATCCAGCTTTGGTACCACCAGCTTGCAATGACTGCAGGTAGCATCCCAGAAACATACGACGGTATAGGGGGATTTCACATCGTATAGTGGCCTCGGTTTGTCGGCCGTATCCACCAATTCGAGGTTTTGAGCCGGCGCGCCAATCAGGTTGGCCATCAGGCTATAGGCCCGGTCGGTCATGTATTTTTTGTACTTATCGGTAAACCAGTCGACCTCGGGATTATTGTTGATATACTTTTCGAACAAGTGTACAAATACGGCGTCCTGGCCCATGTACTGGGGGTTGATGTACTGCTGTACAAAATAGGTGAGCAGGTATTTGAACATTTCTTTGCTGGACCTTGCCGATGTAAGCATGGCATCGGCTTCCTGGCG
>JAGWTK010000502.1 GCA_028876035.1 Bacteroidota bacterium | reverse complement strand
GGCTGCTCACCTGCTGTTTTCCGGCCACGGGCCCCCATCGATAGTTTTTCCATTCACTGGTAAGCGTGAGGTGAAGCCCCAGGTCGGCCGCAGGCTGTGTTTTTGCCCAGGCTGCCAGGTCGCCGAGCCAGGGACAGGGAACCATAATGCTGCCACAGCTCACTACGCCTTTCTCCATGGCGGCAATGCTGGCTGCATTTTCCGACTGGCTCATGCCCATATCATCGGCATGGATGATCAGCAGTTTGGTATCCTTCGAATAGCCAAGGCGTTCCTGGATGGTTTTTGTTTGTGCATTCAGCAGGAAGGGAATACATACAATTAAACTAAGTAGGTGAGTTCGGGAGTGCATGGCAATCGGTTAAGGAACCGAATTTACCGAATCAGCACGGTAGTTCCTTTCAAAAATATGCGTTTGCCTGTATCGTGGTTGGTGTAACGAAGGGTCCATACATAGGTATCGGCACTTTGCAACCGGCCATTCAGTGTTCCGTCCCATTTTTTGGTCCAGTCGGTCGTGTGAAAAATGCGTTGTCCAAAGCGGTTGTACACATTGAATTCAAGGTTATCGGCCTTTAATGCATTCAGCGGGTAGAGATAGTCATTGATACCATCGTTGTTTGGCGTAAAGGCATTGGGCACAGCGATATAACAACTGCGCAACACTTTAATCGTATTTACCGCCGTATCAAAGCAATGCAGGTCATTCTCCACCACCAGTTGAACGGGGTAGTTTGTTTCTGTGCCGGTGGCCGGGTATTTCTTAGGACCCGGGCTGGGAAGTGCACTGGAACTGCCATCGCCAAAGCTCCAGCTATTGCCAATGATATTACCTACACTGGTATTCAGGAAACTGGCCGTGTCTTCCGGGCAAAGCAAGGCGTTTGTTTCAAAAGAGGCTTTGAGGGTATTGGTCAGCGAAACAGCCTTCGTAACGGTATCCGCACAAAAACCATTCGATACTACCAGGCTGATCTGCTTTGTTCCAAAAACGGTAAACACAGCGGATACATTTTGCGTAGTTCCGGCACCCGCCTCTGCCATCAGCCAAAACCATTGGTTAACACCATTGGCTGCATTGTGGTGAAATACGATTGTATCTGCCTTGCATCCTAACAACAACTGGTAATTGAAATCGGCCGACACTGTATCCTTTACACTGAAGCTGACACTGCTTCCTGTTGGCGTTTCCTGTCCGCATTCATCAATCACATTATTGCCATCACTCCCTTTTTTGATTTGAACGGTATAGGTGCCAGCGTGCACGGCCGGCGTCGCCAGTTGAAGGGTAATCACAGATGTTTGTCCGTCCACACATTGTTCGCTCGCACCCGTAACAGCAATGGGAGCCGGTCCGCTTACCTGGAAATCACTTCCATCCGCCGCAATTGAACCGCAGCGAATTTTTTTGGGGAAATAAATATCTATGCTCTGCGGCGCACATTTTACCGGGCCGATGCTATCCGGCAGCGTGGGTTGTGGCGGTGTGATGGTGAATGGAATTTTATTACCCACCGGAATATCGCGTTCGCAGTCGTCCAGAATCGTATTGTTATCCTTTCCGGTTTTAATCGCAAGCTGATAGCTGCCCGGGGGTAATGGGTTGCTGAGTACAATTTGAATTGAGTCGGTGTCAAAACCCCCGGTACAACCAATTCCGGAAACGGCTACGATGGTGGCGTTCGCTGGTATGAGGACAAAATCACTGCCATCCGGACTGATCGAATTGCACAGCATCCTCATGTTAAGCTTAAGTGCCAGTACGGTTGCATCGCAGGAAGGCTGCAGCTTTTGCAGATCGGGCAGCTTTTGCTCATTGATAACCGCACTGCCACCGGCAAAGCTAATGCTGTATCCGCTTTGGCTATCGCTGTAGTGACTTACGAGCAGCAGGTAGGTATGTCCAACCGTGATGACAGGCATTCGGCTAAATGTATTTTCATAGTTCCGAGGATCGGAAGCGCATTCAACCACATTGGTTCCGGCAGCCGATGCGCCGGTTTTACCCGAACTGCCAGACCAGTTGCCCACCACGAACAGGTTGGCATCGGTATATACACGGTTCAGGTCGGTGATGCCTGTGATATCATATAACTGCCAGTCGTAATCGTCGTTGAGGTTATTGGGCGTAATTAACAGCGACAGGGTACCGGTTTGATAGCAGGTAAAGCGGTACCAGAAAGGATTTTTATCAGCATAGTCACCTGTGGATGGCGGGCAACCCGGTACTACGAGCTTTTTGTTGGTGCAGATGGGCACGCTGGATTGAAAGAAAGTATCGCGCGTACAAAGGGGAAAGGCACTCTGGGGTGTTTGTCCCAATGTAGAACATGCTTGTTGCGCCGTTGACATAAACGGACACAATAGCATCAGCAGAGAGCATGTCAGCAAGAATAATCTCAGGGACATAATTTATTGACCCGCAAATGTAGCCTATCGCTGCAATCGCCTGAACAGAATATTTTATTGTGTTGCGGCCGCATTTATTCGCAGAGGCTCAATGTCTCCGTGCTGCGCGTACTGAACTGGACAAGGTTTACTTTACCTGCCTTGTTAAAATGCAGGACCAGGGTACCATAGGCCATTTGGTAGGCATCCCAGTTCGCATCCTTAATTTTAGGATTCCCCAGCGTTTTAAAAAGGGAATTGCGCGCGGCGCCCATGATGGGTGTACTGAATTTCCCCTGGAACTTCTCTCTTATTTCGATATAGTCGCGATCCGTAAAAAAATAAACATCGCGATCTTTATACGCGATTTGTCCGCCACACTTGCTGGCATTCCCTTCGGGCTCGGTCGATGAAAAACAGGGGAGTTTTTCTTTGATCTCGTCGTAGCGTGCATTGGCTTTCAGCCCATTTACCTTACCGTCAAGAATATCTACTACAAACACATCACAAACTGGTTTTGCAACGAGCTGTGCCTTTGCGATACAAGCCAGGAAGCAGGAAATCGTTAGGATCAAAAGGGTTTTCATATTATGCTGGTTTTGGTGTTTGGCATTCCTATGCAAATTCCCTGCTAAAAAATCGCCATTGGCCTATTTCGTTCATAGTAAAGCAACTAGAAATAGCGCACACAAAAAATGGCTTTCATTTTTGACCCGGATTTTGTAAATTGACGTATAAGAATCTAAACCCCGTTGTTATGAAATCCTTGTCTGA
>JAGWTK010000501.1 GCA_028876035.1 Bacteroidota bacterium | reverse complement strand
TTAAATCCAATATGTCCATTCATACCAATGCCTACCAGTATTAGATCGATTCCGCCCCGTGCACGTATAAACTCGTTGATACGGCTGCACTCGCCGGGCTCGTCATTGGTAAGCGCATCAAAAAAGCAAACCTGCGAGGGTTGGATGCCAAGCGGCGAAAAAACAGTCTCCTGCAAAAAGTAAAAGCAAGAGCCGCTGTTGGTGGGCGGAATACCGAGCCATTCATCCAGGCTTACAAAGCAGACGCGGGTGAAGTCGATTGCACGTTCACGGCCCAGTTTTACCAATTCTCCATAGCTGGCGCGGGGCGTTTCTCCTCCTGCCAGGCAAATCAATGAAGTCGGTTTTGCGACTACTTGTTGAATGATTTGTTCCGCCGCCGCTGTTGCCAGCGCGGAGCCATCTTTGAAAATACGGAGCTGCATGGTGAACCTGCTTCATTTTTTGCGGGCAACCAATATTAGCTTTTTTTGGGCAGATGTTGTTCAGGCAACACTGAACTGTTCGCTCGTCTTTGAATCCCGGGGCCACAGCACCAATGCGGCACAGACAATGATAAGGTTCTTCATGATGTATTGTCCGACCAGCGTAAACCCATAGGGCGGATAGTTGAAGGAAAGCGAGGGGAAAAACAAAAGTGGTGTAAACGTGCAGGCCATGTGCACGAAGAGGAAGATGAGTACAGGCTTTAGCCATTTGCCGGCGATCAGCAGAAGGCCTACCGTGCATTCCCAGGCGGCGAGTAAAATGATCGTGGTATGTTGGGGTATTAGTCCGAATGTTAACTTATGAATGGTATTGATGGCAAGATCTTCGGCCGGACTGTAGCCATGAAAAAACTTCAATGCACCAAACCACAGGTATATTAATCCAATGCTGATGCGCAGCATAACAAGGTAGGTTTGCGGAACAGAAGTCGTTTGTTTCATATGCGCTGGGATGTTTTAAAAAAAGTTCACCAAAATAGAAGCCTTCACACTTCATTGTCCTGAGCACCATCAAGTAACAGGCTGATTGCCGTCAGTGGTTTAGTTTGTATCAATGAAATTATGGATGCCTGTAATAGTTCATCCACCATTCAAGTGCTTTTTTCTCTGGCAGCATGGTGGTGGAAACAGGTGCATCCAGTAGCTGAACGTTTTCGCTATTGCTATGATACCGGGGCCAGTCGGGAAGACCCTTTCCATTGGGGTTACCGGTTTTGGTAAAGTTGGTCCAGTAGGCCGACATGGTTGTGGCCAGTTCCTGGTCTTCTTTTTCCCAGGGGCGATCAAGCGTAGCGAGGTTATCGTAAGCATACACGATTTCGCCGGAATGAAAAGCACCAAAAGCGGTCACGGGCGAAGACGCCGGCAGCGCGCGGTTGAAGCGGTACATGTACACCGGGTGTTGGGCTTTTTCCTGTAAGGCGGCCCAGGCAAACATCTGCACGCCAAAAGATTCGTCGCGATTCATGTTGCCCTGCGAAACGGCGGCTGTTGCATCGTCAGTGGCGGGATACCAGGTAAGCAGTTCTTTCGACTTTTCTCCAAATCGTTTTTGAAGGGATTGAATATAATCGGTAGCAGTAGCAGGTTTACCCATAATCTTATCATCGGCGTTCCAGCCCATCATCAACGCGACTTTGTTTTCGCGGCCAGTGGTATAAATTTCGGTTAAAGATGCGGGTAACACGTAACCATCAACATAAGGAGCGTTCAGTCCGGCCCTGGCTTTGATCAGATCGTCCATCGGCTTCGCCCGGAGTTCCGCGATATTTTTACATCCAAGTGCATTGGCAAGTTCAACACCGGTTTGTTCTGCTTCTGCGGCTGTTATTTGCGGGCGGATAGGTCCGGGCAATACGCTGGCACCACTTTCTGCGATGGCGCCGCGGAACAAACCCCTGGCCAATGGTGAAGCGCAAAGAATGCTCACGGCAAATGATCCGGCTGATTGTCCGGCGATCGTTACTTTCGATGGATCGCCCCCAAAGGCAGCAATGTTTTTTTGCACCCACTGTAGTCCGGCGATCATATCTAGTATTCCATAGTTACCCGAATGATGGTAGGGAGCTTCTGCACTCAGTTCCGGGTGTGCCATAAACCCAAACAGGCCTACCCGGTAGTTGATGCTCACAAACAAGATCCCTTTTTTCGCCATCGCTGCGCCGTCGTAGATCGGACAAGCCGTTCCGCCGCTGCGAAATCCACCGCCGTAGATATATACTAACACGGGAAGTTTCGCTGAAGGTTTTACAGAAGGCGTCCAAACATTCAGGTATAAACAATCCTCCGAAATCGGTTCTTTCGGTATCAGGAACTCTTCTGACCAATACATAAAGGGCATGGGTGAGGCCTGGGCCGGACTTGCACTGAACTGCAGACATTTTTTTATGTCTTGCCAGGGCGCTGCCGGCTGTGGCGCTTTCCAGCGAAGATGGCCTACTGGTGCTGCGGCGAAAGGAATTCCTTTGAAAATGGTGATCTGGTCTTTTGTGTATCCTTCGATTCGGCCTTTATCGGTTTTAATAATGACCGGCTGGGCGCTACCAGTTATAGAGTAGATACAAAGGATGATGGGGAGGAGCAATCGATTATTCATATAGGCGAGTTGTGTGTAAGGTAGTAAATCTTTAAAAGTTCAGCTCCCGCAGCGTGCAGGCGTTCCGTTTGGCTCATGCTAAGGCGCCGAGATTGTTTCATTCGCAGCTTTCATCAGAAGGCGGGTTAAAGAGGCGGTTCTGGCGAGTTGGTCATACAAATTGCTCAGACGGGCTTCCGGAAAAATACGGGTATAGGATGATGAAAAAACATTTTCGATCCTCATCGATGAAACGGATGGATTTTCTAGCAGCAGCCTTTATCGGAAGCGTTCATCAGAAGAGCTGGTCAGATGAGTTGCTCAGACAAGTTCGGTAATGGCTGGTGAAAACACACAATAGATTGCTATTGATAGGAGTCGGGAATTTTTCATCAGAAGAAGTCATCAGAAGAAATTATCAGAAGAGATGGTCAGATGAGTTGCTCAGACAAGTTGCTCAGAAGAACTTCCCGAAAAACACTGGTAATGGCTGGTGAAAACACGCCATAGATTGCTATTGATAGGAGTCGGGATTTTTTCATCAGAAGAACTCATCAGAAGAAATTATCAGAAGAGCTGGTCTGATGAGCTGCTCAGACAAGTTAC
>JAGWTK010000500.1 GCA_028876035.1 Bacteroidota bacterium | reverse complement strand
ATGCCACCAAAGAGCAGTCCGATCAATACGCCGAAAAGAGAAAGCGCAATAATACCGGCAATGAACAGGAAGAAAGCTTTGAATAAAATACCTATCACGTTACCGATGCCACTCGAAGCTCTTCTTGCAGCCGGTGCTGCTTCAGCGGCAAAAGATCTTGCCTGTGTACCAGCTTCTTTTCCAAATTGACCCGCGCGCTGTCCAAATTCCTGTGCTGTTTGTTTTACTTCATGTCCCCATTTCTCGGCCTTGGCTTTAAAACTTTCGAGGTCTTCTTTTACGGTATCACGGATACTGTTCAGGTCAACTCTCTCTCCCCGCATTTCAAGTTTTTCCGCGGCAGTAGTCGCATATGGAACAGCAATCCACAATATAATATAGGTAATCGTGAGGGTGCTGCTAAGCGAACCGGTAATAATGCGCGGTGCAAAGCCAAAATCCCAGTTCCACCAGAGCGCATGGAATGTACCTGAAAGGATGCCGATCACAAGCGGTAAAGCGAAGATGAGTCGGGGTACCCAGGTTTCAATATTGAAATAAGCGGCCAGACCTCCGCAGACACCAGCGATTACTTTTTCATCGGGATTGCGGTAGAGGCGTTTGGTAATATTGGTTTGAAGCGACTGAGAGGGCACGATGATCCAAAGCAGGATATAAATCCAGAAGAGGGCACCAAACAGGATGACAAAGATCACCCGCATGATAACGGGGTCGATGCCCAGGTAATTGGCCAGGCCACTGCACACGCCACCTATGATTTTATCATCGGCGTTCCGGTAGAGGCGACCTCTTCCGATACGGTCGTAGCCGGGAGGAGGCGTGTTAGCAGAACGGTAGGATTGCTGTTGGCTTTGCGATTGGTATTGCGTAGAAGAGGCTGATTCTGCACCCGCGCCCTGGGCTTCGAAATCCTGGGGCCGACCAATGCTATTGATGACTGCATTCATGTCTTCGTCGGTAATGCAGGCAGCACCGCGTTTCAGTCTTTCCGAAAACAGTTCCGCGATCCTGCTCTCGATATCATTGATAATTTCTTCGCGGCCGTCTTCATTGGCGAAATACACACGGAGGCTGTCAACATATTGTTTTAATATTTCGTATGCCGACTCCTCGATGGGTATCACCCGGCCCTGGAAATTTATGTTGATAATCTTTTTCATTGTACTGTTTTTAGAGCGTTGAAGTTTAGAAGGATGGGTTTTGGTTGGTGGTGTCTGGCATACTATCCGTTTTTTTCGCCAGGGTATTCACGGCATTGGCCAGCTCTTTCCAGGTTGCTTCGAGTTCGTTGTAGAAGGCCTGCCCTTTTTCGGTGAGTGAAAAGTATTTGCGGGGTGGTCCTGAATTGCTTTCTACCCAGCGGTAGGTGAGCATGTCTGCATTCTTCAACCGCGTTAGCAGCGGGTAGAGGGTTCCTTCAAAGATGTGCAGGTTGGCCGCCTTCATTTCTTCTACGATATCGCTTGGGTAAGCCTCACCGCGGCGGATGACGGAGAGGATACAGAATTCCAGTATCCCCTTGCGCATCTGGCTTTGTGTGTTTTCGATATTCATATTGCTTTATTTAAGACCGGGGCGAGCGGAGGAAAAGGATAAGGTGATGGATAAGGTTAATGGTTCGTTTCTCTGCCCGCCCTGGTCGTTGTTCCTTTGACGATACAAACATAGAGAAAGTTTCAGTACTATGCAACACAAAGTACCGGCTAAAGGAAGGTAATTTTTAATAAAAGATAATCGGTTTTGCCGGAAATGCCCTGTGGATAAGGGTTTTGGGCGAAATGCAAGGGGCGAGTGGTCAGGGGCCCAAAAGGTATGACTGGCCTTTAACGATGACTAATGGTAGGCAAAAAGATGTCAATGGGCAACGGTTGGTTGCTTTAAATAGCACCGGGTATGGCTTTGGAGCAGCTCAGTTGTCTGAACCAACCTTTAACTGTAACAAGGAAAACGCTGTCTACATAATCCTGGGACGCTGCGACGACCCAAGGCCAACAGCTAATGCCTAACTGCTAACGCCCAACCGCTATTTCTTCAGTCCAATCTCCCGCAGCCGTTCATCGAGGTATTCGCCCGCGCTGATGTCTTCATATGCTTTGGGATGGTCTTTGTCGATGGTGCTGGCCAGGCAGGCCAGGCTCATTTCGCTGCGGGGATGCAGGAAGAAAGGAATCGAAAAACGGGAAGTATGCCATAGTTCGCGGGGTGGATTGACCACGCGGTGCGTCGTTGATTTGAGTTTGTTATTGGTGAGGCGTTGGAGCATATCGCCGACATTCACTACGATCTGATCCGGTTGGGAGATGGCATCTACCCACTCGTTTTGTTTATTCAGAATTTGCAAACCACCTGCGGAAGCACCCACCAGCAGTGTAATCAGGTTGATGTCTTCATGTTGTTCTGCACGAATGGATGATTTTGGCTCGGCCACAATGGGGGGATAATGAATCGCTCTTAAAATAGAATTTCCGTTGTGCACGTGTGAAGAAAAATAGTTTTCATCCAAGCCGAGATAAAGTGCGATTGCCTGCAGTAAGGCCTTCCCTGATTTTTCAAATGCTTTGTACGTTTTATTGAGTGTTGGGGTAAACGCGGGAATTTCTTTGATCACTACATTATCGGGATACTCCTTTTTCACCGGGTCGCCGTCTTCTACGATTTGCCCATGTTGGTAGAACTCTTTCAAATCCGGCGCATCACTTCCTTTCGCATGTTCCTTACCGAAAGAGGTATAACCGCGTTGTCCGGCCAGTCCGGCTACCTCATAGCTTCTTTTTGCATCGAGCGGCAGCGCAAAAAACTGCTGCACATATTTATACAGATCGGTAATCAGCTCTTCGGGGATACCATGGTTCGTCACCGCTACAAAACCCACGCTTTCGTAAGCTTTTCCCAAATCGTTCACAAACTTCTGTTTAAGCTGCGGATCGCCGCTCAGGAAATCGGCCAGGTTAACAACAGGTATTGACATAGACAAGAATTTGAATAATAAAGGTAGGATAATGTGTAAATGTGCAAATGTGTAAATGTGCAAATGTGAAAATGCCCGCCCGGCTGACTCCGTTCGGACGGGTGCCCGCGGGCATTAGCTGTTGGCCATTGGCAGGTTTCGACCGACCGAAGGTTTTGACTTTTGCATTTTACCTTTTGCAAGGCCTCTTACCCCTTACCTTTCTC
>JAGWTK010000499.1 GCA_028876035.1 Bacteroidota bacterium | reverse complement strand
AATCTTGCGCCGTATTTCAACTGCGAGTGGGAAGCAAGGAAAAAACGCACTGCTTTCACGCCATAAAAAATCCGGCAACCTTCGTTGATGATGCCGTTCACCAGTTCGCAGCCTTCACCTACCTGCGACTTGGCATCCGGTCGGGAGTTGATCGTTAAATTCTTAAGTTTATTCGCTCCTTTGATGTAGGCATCGCTGCCGATCCACACATCTTTGATCATCCGGCAATTTTTGATCACGGTTCTTTCGCCGATCTCTCCGTAATAACCCCGCCTGTTATCAAACTCATTATCGGTAAATCGCCTGAATGCTTCCTGTAGTTTGCTGTCGTCGCGGAACCTGGTCCACAAATAGGCATCGCCCGGTAACATGCCGTCAAACGGAATGATGCTGCGTCCGCCATTCTCATTGCATACTTCCAGCCAAACGCGGTTGTTTTCGTCCTCGCCTTCTTTCACGATGCCATTGCCAAAGCGGGCGAAGTCGGTGGTGGCGAGTTCATTCACATTCACGATCATCGCATCGTCGCCAATGATATAATGGGAGAGATAATTACAGTTTTCAATAACAATATTATTGCCAAGGTCCGAGCTGATGATGGTACTGTTATAAAGGCCAACGGGTCGCCGCAGGTTATGAAACTCGAGGTAAAAAGGTTCGAGACGTCCAATGCGCACCAATCCGTAGAATTTGCAATCCTGTACCAGTTCCGGCGTAAACACATCTGACACGAGAATATGATTCCAGTCGTCGGAGGTGTTTCGGTTTTTGACCAACGCTTCAATTTCGTGTGCCGTTAGCCGCCGGTAGCTGCCGGTATTTTTGTTTTGCTGGTTGCGGATATAGTACTCATTCTTTCCTTTGGGCAGAAAGGCTGGCGCGATGAATCCATAGCCCATCGACGCAACCGGACTCTTACGAATGATGTTCATGCAAATGTTTTAGATACCCACTTATTCTACCGTTACACTTTTGGCGAGATTCCGTGGTTTGTCCACATCAAGTCCCCTTGCCACCCCGGTATAATAGCTGAGCAGTTGCAAAGGTATTACACTCAGCATAGGCGCCACAATTTCGTGTGCCTCGGGAATGATCATTACATCATCGGCCATCGGCCCGATGGTTTCATCGCCCTCGCTGATCACCGCAATTACTTTTCCTTTCCTGGCTTTTATTTCCTGGATATTACTAACTACTTTTTCATAGTAAGTATCCTTTGTTGCTACAAAATAAACAGACAGGGACGCATCTACCAGTGCGATAGGTCCGTGTTTCATTTCCGCAGCAGGATAGCCTTCCGCATGTATGTAAGATATTTCCTTCAATTTAAGGGCACCCTCCAGGGCAATCGGAAAATTATAGCCCCTGCCCAGGTACAGGGCATTGGCGGCATCCTTATACTTTTCGGCAATTTTTTTAATGGCATCCGTGTCTTTCAAAATCGTGGCGGCTTTGCCGGGCACCTCATGCAGTTCTTTCAGGAGGGTCGAGTACAATTCTTCGCTGATACTTTTTTTCGCATGAGCAATTTTCAGCGCCACCATGGTAAGTACTACCAGCTGTGCGGTAAATGCCTTTGTGCTGGCAACGCCAATTTCAGGTCCGGCATGCGTGTATGCGCCCGCATGCGAAATGCGTGCTATGGAAGATCCTACCACGTTGAGAATGCCGAAGATGATCGCTCCCTGCTCTTTCGCCTTTTCAATGGCAACGATGGTATCGGCTGTTTCACCGCTCTGTGAAATTGCGATGATAACATCTCCTTTCCGTACAATGGGATTGCGGTACCGAAACTCTGAAGCGTATTCCACTTCTACCGGAATCCGACAGAGTTCTTCAATAACATATTCGGCTACCAGTCCGGCATGCCAGCTGGTGCCACAGGCGATGATGATGATACGCGGTGCATTCACCAGTTGCTCCAGGTAGTTTTGAACGCCGCTCATGGTGATGGTACCCGCTGTTGCGTCCAGTCTTCCGCGCAGGCAGTCGAAAATCGTATCCGGCTGCTCGAAGATCTCTTTCAGCATGAAATGGTCATACCCGCCTTTTTCAATCGCTGCCAGTTCGAGATCCAGCTTTTGGATATAGGGCGTTAATTTTTCATTGCCCAGGTTCTTGAGGATAAGTTCATCTCCCCGCAGGATGGCCAGCTCGTAGTCATTTACATACACCACTTCCTTCGTGTATTCAATAATCGGCGAGGCATCAGAGGCGAGAAAATGTTCGCCCTTGCCTACGCCAATCACGAGCGGACTTCCCTTCCGTGCAGCAATCAGGGTATCTGGATGTTCGGCGTCGATAAGTACAATCACATACGCACCGGTCACCCGTTTTAACGCAATGCGCAATGCCTCTTCCAGCGTGCATTGGTTGTTCCGCTGGATGTCTTCAATGAAATTGAGCAACACCTCGGTATCGGTATCGCTCTTGAACTGATATCCTTTGTTTTGCAGGTCTTTTTTTAACTGTGCATAGTTTTCAATGATGCCGTTGTGGATCATCGCCAGCTTGCCGTTGGCAGACACATGCGGATGGGCGTTGCGGTCACTCGGCTCACCATGGGTGGCCCAGCGCGTATGACCGATCCCGATATTCGAATGCAGGTCTTTCCCCACAACGCTTTCTTCCAGTTCGGCTACGCGACCCTTCTTTTTGTATACATTCAGGCCATTGTTCACCAGGGCCACACCGGCACTGTCATAACCGCGGTATTCCAGTCGTTTCAGTCCTTTCAGAATAATGGGATAGGCTTCTCTGTGCCCGATATAAGCAACGATTCCACACATAAACGGAATTTTAATGGATTTTAATAAGTATCAAATGTAGGACCATTTCAGAAGAGACGTGGTAATTAACAGGATGGCGCAGGACGATTAACAGCGATGCTTCTCTATTTTTAACCCACGGTCTGTTTTGCCGACGCTATATGAACAAAATATGCACGCTCCTTCCGGTTCTTTTTTCATTGCACGCCGCCGACCTTTTCGCACAACCCGTAATGGAAACGGGCGGATCGCAAATGCCAAATGAATGGATAGATAACGTAACCGGTCACCGGATTATGCGAATCACCAACAATAACCGCAGCAATCTTAGTTTTTATTTTCACAATAATCCTTTCATAGGCGACGAGATGGTTTTCTACAGTAGTCTGCGCGCCGCCGCTACCGATGAAAA
>JAGWTK010000498.1 GCA_028876035.1 Bacteroidota bacterium | reverse complement strand
TACGTGCCGCTGGTGTATCTGTTGTGCCGCCAGGTGCAATGCAGAGTAGCTACGCACGGCAAGGATAAACGCTGAAAGCATCTAAGCGTGAAACCTTCCACAAGATGAGTTTACTTTTAAGGGTCGTCAGAGACTATGACGTTGATAGGCTACAGGTGTAAGACTAGTAATAGTGAAGCCGAGTAGTACTAATTACCCGTAAGCTTTAATTTTTTTTCACTCATCAGTAATGCAACTTTCCAATATGTCACCTTATTGGCTATTAGCATTTGGCTATTGGCCGTTGGTTTTGCTAACGTCTAAGAGCTAATACCTAACAGCTTTAAAATCTTATGGTGGTTTTGCCGGGGGTGTTCACCTCTTCCCATACCGAACAGAGAAGTTAAGTCCCCCATGGCCGATGGTACTGCACCACAATGCGGGAGAGTAGGTAGCTGCCATATTCTTTGATCCCGACACTTTTGTGTCGGGATTTTTTTTGCCTCTGCTCACCATCGTTAGTCTGGTATTTTTCGACAGCAGATTGATCCCTGCCGTATCTGCCTCCGGCGCTCCAGCACATTTTGCAACCACCGCAGTATCGCAACATTTCTCAGTCAAAGCCAGGTCCGCATTTCCCTAATTAATCCCGGATTAAATGCAATACCCGCATCAAACAGATTTCCTATCAGCGCTGCATATTCTCTTTGTGAAACAGTACATTTGAATTAAATCATTTTCCCATGCGGTTTAAACTCTTACTTGTTCTTTCCCTGTCCCTCGGATCATATAGCAGTTTCGCTCAAAATGGATGGACCAGTCTTTTCGACGGCAAAACGCTGAACGGGTGGAAACAAGTTGCCGGCTCGGCAAAATACAGTGTGGCCGACGGCGCGATAATAGGCACAACGGTGCCAAATTCACCCAACAGCTTTATTATTACGGATAAAGCCTATGGCGATTTTGTACTGGAACTGGAGGTAATGATCGAAGACAGCAACTCTAACTCAGGTATTCAATTCAGAAGCCAGTACGATCCCAACGGCAATAACGGCAAAGGCAAAGTTTTCGGTTATCAATACGAGTTAGATCCTTCCTCCCGTAAATGGTCAGCAGGTGTGTATGACGAAGGACGACGCGATTGGCTCTACCCGATGTCGCTGAACAGTGCCGCCCAGGAATTATTCAAAACTGGTGTTTACAATAAAGTGCGCATAGAATGCATCGGCGATAAGATCAAGACCTGGCTGAACGGGAAGCCTTCAGCAAGCCTTGTTGACAGCGTCGACAAATCGGGCATCATTGCATTGCAGGTGCATGCGATTTATAATCCCGCCATGGAAGGAAGACGGATTTATTGGAAAAATATCCGCATCAAAACAACCGGATTAAAACCTGCGCCCTTCCCCACTTCTGTCTATACGGTGAATACGTATCCGAATCGATTGTCAGATTTTGAAAAGCAGGGTGGCTGGAAGCTTCTGTTTGATGGTGTGAGCAATAGAGGTTGGATTGGGGCCTACAAAACTGCTTTTCCGGAGAAGGGCTGGAAGATTGAGAATGGTACCATTACCGTTATGCCGTCTACCGGTGGTGAATCTACCAATGGTGGCGATATCGTAACAACAGAACAGTTCAGTGCCTTCGATCTTTCCTTCGAATTCAAACTCACGCCGGGCGCCAACAGCGGCGTCAAATACTTTGTTACTTTGTCAGAAGAAAACAAAGGATCTGCAATTGGCCTGGAATACCAGATACTTGATGATTCATTACATCCCGATGCAAAGCTGGGACGTGCCGGCGATCGTACGCTCGCATCTTTATACGATCTCATCAAAGCCAATAAGCAATCACGTTTCATTGGACAGCCGGGAAAATGGAACCGCGGCCGCATCATCGTATATCCCAACAATCATGTGGAGCATTACCTCAATGGCGTGAAAGTACTGGAATATGAAAGAGGCTCCCAGGCATTCCGCGACCTGGTGGCAATGTCGAAGTATAAAGTGTGGAAGAATTTTGGTGAAGCAAAGCAAGGGCATATTTTGCTGCAGGATCATGGGAATGAGGTGAGTTATCGGAGCATCAAGATCAAAAAGTTAAACACATTGTGACATAGCCGCACCAAAAAAATGCTACTGTCAATAATAGGTCCGGCTATGGGGTATAATGCGCCGCTTTATAGTCTCACGGTAATACATAAGCTATTTTTCAGTTCATTAAATTTTCCCGTCCACGCTGAATGCGTTAAATTAGACTGACAAAATTTGGGATGTCGCAGCGCTGCCCGACTGTCATTGAATCCTTAAACATTTACTATGTCACGTCTTTATTTTTACAGCTTGCTACTGAGTTTTTGCTGTGTCTCATGCTCTAAGCAGCCCACGTCTGCGGGGACTACTCGACCAGTTCAGGGTGGAACTAACAATCCAGATACGATTGGACATAACATTGTCCTATATGGAATAACATGGCAGGGCGGATCAAATAACCTGGGTACAATATTTCGCATCCATGGTGATGGGACCAATTTTGAGAGCCTGTATAATTTCGACGCCGGTTCAGGTGGGCACTGCTATACAGGTCTTTGCCAGGCGCCAAACGGTAAATTTTATGGAGTATCCGCCAATAATTTTTTCTCTTTTGACCCCGCGGGCAATAAAGTTGAACTTCTTTCAGGAGGCGCTGTCATTTCACCTGTTGACCAGGTTTTTTCAGGATTCACACTAGCCTCAGATGGTAAACTATATTCAGGAGCAAGTGACGGCCTTTTCGCTGTCGAGCCTGCTTCTGGTACACTTAAGTATGTTTACAAATATTTATCCTCGGACGGGCGTTCCCCAATTCGAGGACGACTGACCGCTTACAATGACCTGCTGTATGGTGCGCTTCCCAATGGGGGCAGTGACTTACTAGGCGAAGGCACTCTTTTTTCATTCAAACCTTCCACAAATTCCTTCAGGAAATTGCATGATTTTACCGGAACAGACACGCTTGGGGGTGTGCCGCTGGCAAACATTTGTGTCGGTGCAAATAACACCTTGTATGGATATACTTTGACGACAGGAAAGCTAAGCGATACAGCGGGAATACTCTACAAATATAATCTTGGCAACAATACATTTTCGAGAATATCCCGACTCAATCTTGAAAATGGCTACAGCCCCTTCTGCAATTCAGGTCTGATACAAACAAGTGCCT
>JAGWTK010000045.1 GCA_028876035.1 Bacteroidota bacterium | reverse complement strand
GCCAACAGCTAATAGCTAAAGGCTCATACACAAAAACAATGATACAACTACGGAATTGGACTTTCATGCGCTGGCTCAGGTTAGGATTGGGCATCGCCATTATTGTACAATCAATCGTTCTGCGCGACGCCACGACTGCCCTGATTGGCATTATGCTCGCGGGGATGGCCGTCTTCAACATCGGTTGCTGCGGTGCTGCTGGTTGCAGTGTTCCCCCGCGACAGGCTGCGCAGAAGCACAACATTGAAACCGTATTTGAAGAAGTAAAGTAAAGACGTGAAACGATCACCAAACTTAAAATTAAAAAGATGAGCATATTTCAGCAATTATTCGGAGGCAATGCAACTGCCGATTTAAAAGAGCTGGTAGCAACAGGCGCTTTTCTCGTTGACGTTAGAACACCCGGAGAATTCGCCGAAGATCCGGTGAAGGGGGCGGTCAATATTCCGCTCGATGCATTGCCCTACCAGCTTTCTGCCTTCGAAGGCAGAAAAAACATCATCGTATTTTGCCGCAGTGGTAATCGCAGTGGCCAGGCAAAAGCCATCCTCGAAAGAAATGGGTTCGCCAATGTAGTGAATGGAGGAACGGCCAGCTATGTGAGGCAATTTGTATAGCCCGGCTTTTCCATGTTATCAACCGGCAACGGCCGGTTATTAAACCCGTGCGCTTTGCACGGGTTTTGTGTTTTTATACGGTTACGCGTGAACGTTACAAAAGTTACCGTCGGCCCCGATTAGCCATAATAGTTTTGGCGAAACATTTTTGCATGCGGGTTATATCGACTATCCTTTTACCAACCGTTTTCATGGCACTCTCTGCATCTGCACAAACAAGCCTGCCGCTATTGCACTTGTCCGATGCCGTTAATGCTGCACTAAAAAATAACCGCGAACTCACGCTCGCTGCGATCGATGAAAGCATTGCAGCGAATAACCTGCGGCAAACAGATGCTTTCTTTTTACCCAGGCTCTCTTTCTCCTATACTGCTATGCGGACAGACAATCCGCTCAATGCGTTCGGGTTTAAACTACAGCAACAAATCGTAACGCAGGGCGACTTTAACCCTGCCTTGCTGAACCACCCCGGCGGCGTATCCGACATTACTACCAAACTGGACTTGCAGCAGCCCCTCCTGAACGCAGACCTGCTGTATAAACGCCAGGCGGCTGCAGCACAGGTATTGCTATACAAATACAAAACCCAACGCAGCACAGAGTGGATTCGGTTTAATACAGAGCAGGCCTACCTGCGTCTGCAACTTGCCTGGCGCGCGGCGGCGCTTGCCGACCAGGCTCTTCAAACAGCCACCGCAGTACACACGTTCACAGAAAATCATTTCAAACAAGGTGTTGTCCAAAAATCGGATCTGCTGCAGGCAGCACTACAGGTAACAACGGCAAGGGCAGCGGCGGAAAATGCGCAGAGCAATATCCGCAACAGTGCCGAAATGCTGTCTGAAATAATGGGAAATGATAGCCTGGGCAATTTTCAAACAGACTCATTGCCTGCGATTGAAACGATGTCTTTTACAGGGGCGCTGCCGTCGGACAGGGCAGATTTCGCCGCAATGGAACAAGCTATCCATGCAAGTGAACTGATGATTAAAGCCACAAAAATGAGCCGGCTTCCCGCCCTCAATGCATTCGGCAGTTACCAGTTCAACGACAACCGGCTACTCGGATTTGGCGCGCACACCTGGCTTGCCGGCGTGCAACTATCCGTTCCCATCTTTAATGGCAATAGCATTCGCAACAACCAGCAGGCACAAGCGCTCCAGCGCGACCGCCTGAAGACACAACTCGATCAGCAGAAGACCGATGCGCAACGCGAACTCAACCAGGCCATCAGAAACTTTTCAGATGCGCGAAACAGTTACACCAGGCAACAGGAGGCTGTGGAGCAGGCAAACGCTGCACTGCTTATACTTAAGAACAGGTACCAGGAGGGCCTGGTCCATACAACCGATGTTCTGCAGGCTGCCACCCAGCTCTCGCAGCAACAGTTTGCACTGGCACAAAGTGCCTACGCAGCCGGACTCTCCGCTGCCTATATCAGGTTTCTCACAACAACCAATCACCCATAACGCTAAAACGTTTAACCCATGCATATAGCAACACGTTTATCTTCCAGCTTAATCGTTCTTGGATCCTTATTGGTTTCATGCGGAGGAAAAGACCGCACCGCATCAGCACCCGCAGTTGCTGCTATTCCAGTGACGGTAGCGACGGCCGCCGGCAATTTGGGGAACAGTATTCACCTCAGTGGAACCATCAACGCCTCCCAAACAACTGCGATCAGTACCCGGCTCATGGGGTATATTTCGCAACTAAAGGTAAAAGCAGGTGACCATGTGCGTAAGGGACAATTGCTGGCGGTTATCAATAGCCAGGATATCCTTGCAAAAAAAGGACAAACAGAAGCGGCGATCGCACAAGCTGAAGCAGCGCTTGCGAGTGCACAGAAAGATTTGGACCGGTTTACCACGCTGTACAAACAACAAAGCGCAACAGCGAAAGAGTTAGAAAATGCAGAGCTGCAATACCGCGTGGCAAAATCAGGTGTCGAGGCAGCCCGGCAAATGAAGAATGAGGTCACCGCTAACCTGGGTTACAGCAATGTATACGCACCTTTTGACGGTGTTATCACCCAGCAAATGGTTGAATCCGGAAGCATGGCAAATCCGGGTGCGCCGTTGCTGATGCTCGAACAAACCGGAAGACTGGAAGTAAGCGCCGCCGTACCGGAATACCTTATCGGTAATATTAAAATCGGTGACAACGCAACCGTTACCATCGACGCGGCAGGAAAAACAATTAATGCAAAGATCAGCGAGTTGATTCCATCATCGCGGTTTACCGGCGGACAATACCTCGTTAAAATACCAATACCTGCAGACAATACATCCGGTCTGTATGCCGGCATGTACACAAGTGTGGAACTGGCCGCCCCCGCTACCTCCGTTCAACAACCCGAAACCGATGCCGTACTCATCCCCGCTGCGGCGTTAACCCGCAAAGATGAAATGGCGGGCATTTATACAGTGAGTAGCCAGCATACAGCTTTATTGCGCTGGCTTCGGCTGGGCAGGTCCTATGGTAACCAGGTGGAGGTATTGAGCGGCCTCAGTAAGAACGAACCATTCATCGTGTCTGCAGACGGTAAACTGTACAACGGTGTGCCGGTAACAATTAGCAATAAATGATTGGGTCAGCATTTGATCATTGCCAGGCGCCGTTGCGTCGCCCGCCCGGATGAAGCCATTCGGACTGGCACACTTCAGCGCCAGCAATAGTCCAAACAGTTCAACACACAACAAGCACACAATTCAATGAAAAAAGGATTCTCCGGAAATATAGCCAGCGCCTTCCTGCAATCGAAACTCACCATCCTGCTCATGGTCGCGTTTTTGCTGATTGGCAGTTTTGCAACCTACCTGATACCACGGGAAGAGGAACCACAAATAAAAGTACCCATGGCCGATATCTTTTTTGGCTATCCCGGTGCAGGACCCAAAGACGTAGAAACAAAAGTGTCGGCCCCCATGGAAAAAATCATTTCCAATATCAAGGGTGTCGAATATGTATACTCTACATCCATGCAGGGCCAGGCCATGTTAATCGTGCAATTCCAGGTAGGCGAAGACATTGAACGCTCGCTGGTAAAATTATACAGTGAGATCATGAAGGGGATGGATAAAATGCCGCAGGGTGTAACCATGCCGTTGATAAAAACCAGGGCTATTGATGATGTGCCGGTAATGGGCATTACGCTCTGGAGTGAACAGTACGACGACTATCAACTAAAGCAACTCGCGCAGTCGCTTGGTAATGAAATAAAAAAAATCAATGATGTCGCCGAGGTAAACATCATTGGAGGTCGTGGTCGTGAAATAAAAGTAATACCCGACAAAAACAAAATGGCTGCTGCCGGCATTGATTTGATGGCCATCACCCGGCAAATACAAGGCTCGAACATGCAGCTGCCTGCCGGTAACCTGATAAAATCCGATAGTATTATCCCCGTCGAAACCGGCAACTTTCTCAGCACATCTGATGATGTGGCCAACCTTGTCGTAGCCGTTCATCAGCAGCAACCCATCTACCTGAAACAGGTGGCTCATGTTGTTGACGGACCTGAAACACCTTCCCAATACGTGTTGTTTGGCTACGGAAGCGCCGATACCGCGGCTTTGCACCAGTTCAACAGCAGCTATCCTGCGGTAACCCTCAGCATCGCCAAGAAGAAAGGGGCCGATGCCATGCAGTTGGCAGAACTCGTACAATCGAAACTTGACCATCTGAAAAAAGAGATAGTACCCAATGAAGTCAATCTCACTGTTACCCGCAACTACGGCAAAACAGCATCCGATAAGGTAGGCGAACTTTTATTCCACCTGTTCATTTCAATTGTGGTAGTAACACTGTTTGTTATGCTGGCGATGGGCTGGCGCGGCGGCCTCGTCGTTTTCCTGTCAGTACCGGTTACCTTCGCCCTTACGCTGTTCAGTTATTACTTCATGAACTACACACTGAACAGAATTACCCTTTTTGCGCTGGTATTTATCACCGGTATCGTAGTCGATGATTCGATCATTATCGCCGAAAATATGCACCGGCATTTCCGGCTGCGCCGGCTTCCACCATTGCAGGCGGCCATTTATGCCATCAATGAAGTGGGTAACCCCACCATCCTCGCCACATTTACAGTGGTAGCAGCTGTGCTGCCCATGGCTTTTGTATCCGGCATGATGGGACCATATATGAGCCCGATGCCCATTGGTGCATCCATTGCCATGATGTTGTCGCTGATCGTTGCATTGACACTCACCCCCTACCTCGGTTATATTTTTCTGCGTGAGAAAGAGAAAACGAACCGCGAAAATTCAAACGCGCATCATGATGAACCCCCTGAACAAAGCAAGCTCTATAAGATATACCATTCTTTTATCTGGCCTTTGTTGCAAAACAGGAAAAAGCGCTGGGTATTTATGATTACCATTGTGGCCGTATTGCTGGGTTCACTGGTACTTTTCTACACCAAGACGGTGGCGCTGAAAATGCTGCCTTTCGATAATAAAAATGAATTCCAGGTAGTGATTGACATGCCGGAAGGCACCACGCTCGAAACAACACTCGCCGCAGAAAAAGACATTGCAGGCTATATTAGTCGCCAGCCACAGGTAGAGAGTTACCAGGTATACGCAGGCACCGCCGCACCCATCAGTTTTAACGGGCTCGTTCGCCACTACGATATCCGCCGAGGTGACAATGTGGGTGATATACAGGTTAACCTTGTGGACAAAGGTGATCGGAAACTCCAAAGCCATGACATCGCGAAACAAATGCGTGCGCCGATCCAGGCCATTGCAGCGAAATACCATGCCAACGCCAAAATCGTAGAAGTGCCGCCAGGACCGCCGGTGTTATCGACCCTGGTTGCTGAAGTGTACGGTCCCGATTACGATCAACAAATCAATATTGCCCGCCAGGTAAAATCACTTTTCGCTAAAGCCACGGGTGTTGTGGATATCGACTGGATGACCGAAGATGACCAATATGAATACCACCTGGAAGTAGACAAAGAAAAGGCGATGCGGCAGGGAATTGCCACAGCGCAGGTAGCCGCCACCGTTAGTACCGGTCTGGCGGGTATATCAGCAGGCAATATTTATCAACCGGCAAGCTTCCGGCAAACGCCGATCCGTCTGCAACTATCGGATGCCCAAAAAAGCAGCATTGACGATTTGCTGGAACTCACCATAACCAACCCCCAGGGAAACAATATAGCTCTTCGTGACCTCGTTACCGTAACAAGAACACTCCGCCCCAAAAGTATTTACCGGAAAAACCAAAAAGAAGTCGTGTATGTACTGGCAGATATGTCAGGCAAACTGGAAAGTCCGTCCTATGCCATTGCCGCGATTTCCGACAGTCTTAAAACCATACAAGTACCCAAAGGTTATACCCTTGCTGAAGAATACACGCACCAGCCCATGCTGGAAGATAACTTCACCTTAAAATGGGACGGCGAATGGCAGATCACGTATGAAGTATTCAGGGACCTGGGCATTGCCTTCGCGGTAGTCATCCTGCTCATCTACATTTTGATAGTCGGCTGGTTCCAGCATTTCACCGTTCCCATTGTGATGCTTGCGGCAATTCCGCTTTCACTGATCGGCATTGTCGTAGGCCACTGGATGATGGGCGCCTACTTTACGGCAACTTCTATGATTGGATTTATTGCGCTGGCTGGCGTAATGGTGCGTAACTCGGTATTGCTGATCGACTTCATTAATATCAGGCTGCGGGAGGGAGTTCCTTTGAAACAGGCAATTGTGGACGCGGGGGCCGTACGAACCACACCGATCCTGCTCACCGCTGGCGCGGTAGCACTGGGCGCCATTATTATCCTGTTCGATCCCATCTTCCAGGGATTGGCCATCTCCCTCATGGGGGGTACCATCACCTCTACTTTCCTCACATTGATTGTTGTGCCGCTCCTTTATTACCGGATGATGCGGAAAAAATATCCGGAAAAACCTAAAAACCAAGAATCATGAAACTACTGGTGATAACCTGCATTGCAGAAATAAAAGCAGAAATGATATCCCTGCTGAAGAAATCTGGTGTAACCGCGCTGAGTGAAATGTCTGTTACCGGGCACAAACTACTTACAGAAGGCCATCACAGCGATGAATGGTTTGCGGGTGGCGGCGAGTCTTACGACTCCGTGTTGTTATTTAGCTTTTGCGAAGCGGAGGTAGCCAGTGCATGTTTTGCAGCAGTATCCGGTTACCTCAACGTAATCAAAACACTGTTCCCACCGAAGATCGCTGTTCTGGAGGTAGAAAACGCCTTGTTCTGACCAGTATAAAACGAATAGACAGTAACTTTGCAGGACAAGCTTTAAAGGATGGAAGCCGCAAAACGACTGCAAGACATTTTTGAGCCCGCTTTACTGGAGGAAATGCAATTGTATGGGGAAGTAAAGTATTTTAAAGAAGGGGAAATCATTATGGACTACGGTAAGTATATCCGAATGATGCCCTTAATCATCACCGGCACCATTAAAGTATACCGGATGGACGAAACAGGAAAAGAAATCCTGTTGTATTATCTCTCCAGTTATGAAAGCTGTTCCATGGCCTATAGCTGCTGTGTAGAGGCGCGAAAGAGTGAAGTAAAGGCGATTGCGGAGGACGATGTGGAATTACTGGCAATACCCCACCATAAACTCGACGAGTGGCTTTGCAAATACCCGGGATGGAAAAACTACATTATGCGCGGCTTCAATGAGCGCTTCCTGGAATTGCTGCGATCGATTGAAACCATTGCCTTTAAAAAGCTGGACGAGCGATTGATCGCCTATCTCCGCGAAAAACAACGACTCTCTGGTTCAAGTGTGATTAAAGTGTCGCACGGCACCATTGCCGACGAATTAGCCACTTCGCGGGTGGTCATCTCCCGGCTGCTCAAACAGCTTGAAAACGATGGTCAAATTCTTTTGTACAGGAATGAGATTAAATTAATGTTTAAAGGCTAAAAAAAAGGCACACATTATTATATATGTTGAGGCAACCTTTAAGGTTGGCTCAACATATATAATAAAAGAAAAACAAACACTCGTTAACCTCACCCCTCCTACGCACACGTTCCCGGAAATTAATTTCATGGCAAACGCCAATTCCTTACCTTTGCCTACCACTTTGGTCGACTAATCCTTTTTTACATGACAACCACCCTTCGTTTTGCATTATTCTTTGCCTGTAAACAGTCTATCAGCTCCTGCTGCTGTTGCTGAGCCCCCGGTTGCCTCTTCCTTTTAGCCAAAAAATAAAAAATGAGCGATTCACTGACAGATAACTTATCAAGATTAACCCACCAAAATGATAGACTAAACATCGGAACGCCGTTGTCAGTTCTTGCGGCGGAATACCCGGGGAAAGTGGTGTTTTCCTCGAGCTTTAGTTTTGAAGACCAGGTTATCACCCATGAAATATTCAGCAAAGGCATCGATATTGAAATATTTACGCTGGATACAGGACGTCTTTTCGCGGAAACCTATTCCGTATGGAACAGTACCATCGAAAAATACAATGCCCGGATCAACGCATATTATCCGGATGCTGCCGACCTGCAGGCCTTTGTAGCTGCAAAAGGTCCCAATGCATTCTATGCATCCGTCGACAACCGCAAATCCTGCTGCCATATCCGAAAAGTAGAACCACTTCGCCGCGCGCTGGCAGGGAAAGCAGTTTGGATCACGGGACTTCGCGCCGAACACTCCGCCAACAGGCAGGATTTGCCAATGGTAGAGTGGGATGAAGCGAACCAGGTCATTAAATATCACCCCATCCTCCACTGGACAACCGAAGAAGTAAAACAATACATCCGTCAACACCAGGTGCCTTACAACCCGCTCCACGATAAAGGATTCGTTAGTATCGGTTGTGCGCCCTGTACCCGTGCCATCAAACCAGGCGAAGATTTTCGCGCCGGCCGCTGGTGGTGGGAAGATGCATCAAAAAAAGAATGCGGTCTGCATACCCATGCAGCACCGGTTGAACTGAAAGCCTAAAAACAATTGAATGAGTAAGTACCAGCTTGACTATTTGGATCAGCTCGAATCGGAATCTATTCACATCTTGCGGGAAGTGGCCGGCCAGTTCGAACGCCCGGCACTCCTTTTCTCCGGCGGAAAAGATTCAATCACCCTCGTGCATCTTGCGTTGAAAGCATTTCGTCCGGGTAAGTTCCCTTTCCCACTGGTACACATCGATACCGGCCACAATTTTCCGGAAGCACTTCGGTTTCGCGATGAACTCGCGGCACAAATCGGCGAGAAACTCATCGTCCGCCATGTCGGCGATACCATCAAACTAAAAAACCTGACGGAACAAAAAGGAAAGTTTGCGAGCCGCAATGCGTTGCAGACTTATACCCTGCTCGACACCATCGAGGAATTTGGCTTTGATGCCTGCATCGGTGGCGCCCGCAGAGATGAAGAAAAAGCAAGAGCGAAAGAGCGCATTTTTTCCGTGCGCGACGAATTCGGACAATGGAACCCCAAGCTCCAGCGTCCCGAACTCTGGAATACCTACAACGGTAAAATTCACAAAGGCGAAAACGTTCGCATATTTCCCATCAGCAATTGGACCGAGCTCGATGTGTGGAATTATATCCGCCGGCATAATATTGAGCTCCCGCCCATCTACTATGCACACGAGCGAGAAGTGCTGGAGTTCCAGGGACAGCTGGTAGCCACTTCTGCATTCATCCAGCTTGAACCAACAGATAAGATTTCGGTAAAGAAAGTGCGCTATCGTACCGTGGGCGACATGACCTGTACAGCCGCTGTTGAATCCAATGCCGCCACCATTGATGATATCATCTCCGAAATCATCGCCACAAAAACAAGTGAACGCGGCGAAACAAGAATTGACGACCGCGTAAGCGAAGCGGCGATGGAAGATCGTAAAAAGAATGGCTATTTCTAAGGCAACCTTATCAAATTTTAATTCATTGCAATGGATATACTTCGTTTTATAACAGCAGGAAGCGTAGATGACGGGAAAAGCACACTGATTGGAAGATTGCTCTACGACAGCAAATCGATTATGATCGATCAACTTGAAGCCATCGGCCGGCAGAGTAAAAACAGGGAAGATGGTGAAATAGATCTTGCTTTGCTAACCGACGGACTGCGCGCAGAACGCGAGCAGGGAATAACCATTGATGTGGCGTACAAATATTTCTCAACGCCCAAACGCAAGTTCATCATTGCCGATGCACCGGGACATATCCAATACACACGCAATATGGTGACGGGCGCCTCCAATGCCGATCTTGCCATTATTCTCATTGATGCCAGAAACGGCGTAGCAGAACAAACCCGCCGGCATTCCATCATTGCCTCTTTATTGAAGATACCACATGTGGTAGTTGCTATCAACAAGATGGACCTGGTAGACTACTCGCACGATGTCTATAATAATATTGTGATTGATTACGCTGAAGTAGCACGGAACCTGGGCCTGAAAGATGTGACCTATATCCCCATCAGTGCACTGAATGGTGACAATATTGTAGAAAAATCAGATAAATATCCCTGGTACGAAGGCGAATCGCTCTTACATATTCTTGAGAATACCGAAGTACAAAACGATATCAACCTGACCGACGGTCGCTTTCCGGTACAGTATGTGATTCGTCCGCAAACTGAGGACTTACATGATTACCGCGGCTATGCCGGCAAAATCATCAGTGGCGTCTACCGCAAAGGCGATAAAGTGGTAGTTCAGCCATCTGGCATCGAATCCAGCATTGCCGCTATTGAAAAAGATGGAAAAGAGATTGACGAAGCTTTTGCACCGCAAAGTGTAGTGCTTCATTTGAAAGATGATATTGACATCAGCCGGGGGGATACCATTGTGCCAACAGGCATACAACCGAATGTCACCAACGAACTGGAAGTATTGCTTTGCTGGATGGACAATAAACCACTGGTTCCAGGCAATAAATATTTGCTGCAGATAAACAGTCGAACGGTACGCAGCAGTATCCGCGAGATACAGTATAAACTAAATGTAAATACGCTCCAAAAAGAAGAAGCGCCCGATAAGGCCGGACTAAACGATGTTGTGAAGGCCGTCATTAAGACTGCCGCACCCATTGCCTGGGATGCATACGCTGCCTTGCGCAGTAATGGAGGCGCTATACTGATTGATGAAACCAGTTGCGTGACCGTGGGAGCCTGCATGATTCAATAAACAGCTGACCGAACGAATGAATAGCTTACAACGCCATACCGAAACAAAGCCACTGGCAGGAAAAGTAATCCTGGCTGGCGCGGGCTGTGGTGACCCCGAACTGATAACGGTGAAGGCTGCGCGCTATCTGCAAGAGGCAGATGTGGTATTAACCGACAGGCTGGTAAGCAATGAGATCATCCGCAATTATGTTTCGGAACGGGCTGAAGTGATTTATGTGGGCAAGCAATGCCGCCGCGGCTATTCTACACCACAAGCCTCTATCAACGAACTTATAGTAGCACATGCACTGAAGGGAAAAATGGTGGTTCGCTTAAAAGGCGGCGACGCATCCGTGTTTTCCAATATTCTCGATGAACTGGAAGTGCTTACCCTTCATCATATTCCATTTGAAATTATTCCGGGTATTACTGCAGCCACGGGCGCAGCCGCTTACGCAGGCATACCCCTTACGGCAAGAGGTTATTCTACCGCAGTGCGCTTTCTTACCCTGTACAAATCAGACGTGGTAAGCGTTGAGAGCTGGCAGGAACTGGCACAGACCAACGACACGCTGGTATTTTACATGTCGTCTGAAACACTCGATGACCTGGCTGCTAACCTCTGTAAACATGGTATTTCGGAAGACAAAAAACTGGCAGTGGTAGAACAGGCCACTACCCCTTTCCAAAAGGTATACACGTGCAGCTTCAGCGAATACGCAAATCAGTTGCGGGGAAAGCGATTCATCTCTCCTTCGCTCGTCATCATCGGAAAAGTGGTCAACCTGCACGCGCAGTTCAACTGGAAGAACGAAGTAAACGAAACAACCCATTATTTTACACCGGTCGGCGATATCCGTCCCGTCATCGCCGGCCAACCTAACACTGCCAAACATGTTAGCCGAGCATAAACTAACGAGTCTGCTTGATCTGATCCGCTCTTCCAACCGCGAAGAACTGATGTGGATCCATGGCTATATCGCCCACCACCTGAATGAAGGCGGCCAGTCCGCTGTATCCACGGCATCAGTGAGTAAAATCACCATTGCATACGGCACCGAAACGGGCAACTCAAAAAAAGTTGCCTCCGATTTTGCAACCAAAGCAAAGAAAGCTGGCATTCAAACCAAACTGGTAAGCCTCGATCAATACCGGCTAACTGACCTACCCAGGGAAGAATATTTCTTTACCGTCATCAGCACACAGGGTGACGGAGAACCACCCGCCGGTGCAAAAAAATTCTACGAGCACATCCACCGGAACGGTTTCCGGCTCGATAACCTTAATTACAGCGTGCTGGCATTGGGTGATACTTCCTATCCGCTATTTTGCAAAGCGGGAGAAGATGTAGACCAGCAATTGCAAAAACTGGGCGGAAAACGCTTTGCTGAAGTGAAGAAATGCGATGTAGAATACGATGCAGACGCCAACGAATGGTTTGATAGCATCCTGAAAAAACTATCCACCCCGCCCGCTACCAACACGGCACCGGCAGCACAGGTTGCACCTGCACCGGAGAAGAAGGCAACGGGTAAAAAGTCTTACACCGGCACCATTCTCACGCACGTAAACCTCAACGACCGGGGCTCTAACAAAACCACCTGGCATATTGAAATAGCAGCGGAAGGGATCGAATATGAACCGGGCGACTCGATCGGCATTGTGCCGGAGAATTCAACACTCGCTGTTGAGAAAATCCTGTCGCGCTCAAAAGGCATTAACGCGGGCAAGAAAATTGCGTACAAAAAGGAAGAACATACCATATTCGACCTGTTGAAATATAAGCTGAATACTTCACACCTGATAACAGCCGTAATCAAGCGCTACGCAGACATTGTAGGCGCAACCATTGAAGAAACAAAAATGGATCTCATCGATTTGCTCGACGCTTATCCTGTAAGAGACAGTGATCAGTTCGAGCAGGTACTGGCAGCGCTCAACCCAATGGCGCCGCGATTGTACACACTGGCTTCCTCGCCGGCAGCGCATCCTGACGAAGCCCATGTAATCATTGCAAAAGACATGTTCACGGTAAAAGGGGTAAAGAAATATGGCGTTTGTTCTTCCTATCTCGGTTCGCTGAAACCGGGCGATACCCTCCCCTTCTTTGTACAAAAAAACAAGCGGTTCCGTTTGCCGGCACCCGATAAAGATATCATTATGGTCGGTCCCGGTACGGGCATTGCGCCCTACCGCTCCTTCCTGGCAGAAAGAGATGCCACCGGCGCCAGCGGTCGTAACTGGCTGTTCTTTGGAGAACAGCATTTCCAAACAGATTTTCTGTACCAAACCGAAATGCAAAACTGGTTTGAAACCGGCACACTCACAAAAATCAGCCTGGCCTTTTCGCGCGATCAACCGGAAAAAGTTTACGTGCAGCACCGCATGCTGGAGCAGGGCGCCGAACTCTGGCAATGGATCCACAACGGCGCCAGCGTTTATCTCTGTGGCAAAAAAGATCCAATGAGCAAAGACGTAGAACATACCCTGCTGCAGATTTTCGAAAAATTCGGCGAGAAGACCAAAGAAGAAGCTTTGGAGTATTTCCAGCAACTGCAAAGCGAAGGCAGGTATTCAGAAGACGTGTATTAGAATTATTCAAACAAGTACCATGGCGGCAGAACAGCATAACTTATCGGGGATAGAAAAAATAAAAACCGCAAGTGACGGATTGCGGGGCGAGATCAAAGAAAGCCTGAAAGATGAAATCACGGGTGCCATCCGGGAAGACGACCAGGCCCTCGTAAAATTTCACGGCATGTACCAACAGGATGATCGCGACCGCCGTGAAGAACGTGCAGCAAAAAAACTGGAACGACTCTACAGTTTCATGATCCGCCTGCGTTTGCCGGGCGGTTTGCTCACTGCAGATCAATGGCTGGCCATGCACGATATTGCCGGCGAGCATTCTACGGGCGTAATCAAGATCACTACCAGGCAAACGATACAGCTGCATGGTATCATAAAATCTGCCATCAAACCTACCATCCAGGCATTTAATGCAGCCAAACTTGATTCTATTGCTACCTGCGGTGATATCAACCGGAATGTACTGTGTAGTCCCAACCCTGGTCAATCGGAGCTTCACGAAGAAATATACAGCTATGCCGATCAAATCAGCCGGCTGCTCATGCCAAAGACAAAAGCCTATTACGAAATCTGGCTCGACGAAGAACAACTGGCCGATAAAAAGGAGGAAGAGGATCCGCTCTACCAGGATAGGTACCTTCCCCGAAAATTTAAAATCGCGATCGCTATCCCACCCAATAACGACACAGATGTATTCACGAATGATATCGGGCTGGTGGCCGTCGTAAACAATAACAAATTAGAAGGCTTTAACATTGCAATAGGCGGTGGCATGTCTTCTACACATGGCAACAGTGCTACCTATCCCCGCCTGGCAACCACCATTGGTTTCGCACCTGCTGGTGAAAAAACGCTGAAAGCTATTTATGAAATAGTCACGGTGCAACGTGATTATGGCAACCGGAGTGATCGTAAACTGGCCAGGCTAAAATATACTGTTGATAAGTATGGGGCCGACTGGTACAAACAAGAAGTGGAAAAAAGAACAGGCTTCGCATTGGAACCGGCGCGTCCTTATACATTTACTGCCCGGGGGGATGAATATGGATGGCAAGAGGACAAAACCGGCAACTGGTTTTATGTTGCCTATGTCGAAAACGGACGGGTAACCGATACCAAAGAACAAGCGCTGAAGACGGCCTTGTTTGAAATCGCCAAAACAGGAAAGACACGGTTTCGTTTTACTGCCAATCAAAACATTATCATCAGTGATGTTCAGCCGGCCGATAAATCAGGCGTGGATGCATTGCTACAGCAATTCCATGTAACACAGGCGACCGAACAATCTTCTTCCATCCGCAAAAACTCGATCGCCTGCGTCGCTTTGCCTACCTGTCCACTTGCCCTGGCAGAAGCACAACGCTATATGCCGGCACTATTGGAAAAAATTGAAGGCTTGCTGGGGAAATACAATTTGTCGCATGAAAACATTATCATCCGGATGACGGGCTGCCCCAATGGCTGTGCGAGACCGGCAGCCGCAGAAATTGCCTTTATCGGTACTGCACCTGGTCATTATAACCTGCAGCTCGGGGGCGATCGCATCGGCACAAGACTCAACAGCACCTATCGCGAAAACCTCGATGAACCGGCTATCCTTACCGAACTGGACAGCTTGTTCAAAAACTACGCGAAAAATCGCGACAAGAACGAAACGTTCGGGGATTTCGCCTACCGAACTGTTATTGTTAGGAAAGAGTAAAATAAATATCCGGCCAATAGTCTACCTTTTAAGTAGAGAATCGCTATTTTTACAGTCATGCAAGCTTCTGGCTCCACTGAAACGACTGATACAGTATCCATCCCTGCAAAACAGGGTAACCGGCTATTCCCGGTGTTCCTGAAACTGGAGCAACTCAACGTGCTGTTGGTAGGCGGTGGAAAAGTTGGACTGGAAAAACTCAATGCCCTACTCCAGAATGCCCCGTCGGCAGAAGTTACCGTAGTAGCAACAAGTGTAAGTCCTGGTGTGACCGAATTAGCGCAGCAGTTCATCAATGTTGATATAAAAGAGCGTGCATTCCAGGAAACAGATCTCCACAACCGCGACCTGGTTATGGTAGCGGTGGACAACAAAGCGACGAGCGCATGGATTCGATCATTGGCAAAAGAAAAAAAACTGCTGGTGAATGTGGCAGATACGCCGGATCTCTGCGATTTTTATTTA
>JAGWTK010000044.1 GCA_028876035.1 Bacteroidota bacterium | reverse complement strand
TTCCATTTTTTCGTTTTCAAGTACCCGCCCATTGTCGCGCAAGGCAATGGTCAATGGCATCGAATCAATCTACCATTTAAATAAAGGCGCACTGAGCGATTCCCTGCCTGTCGGCTTGTTTACGCCCGTAGATACGTACAATATGCGCGATGCGCTCATGAACAGCAGTGAATGGGTAGAGGGAGATGAAGCTGCATTTAAAAGTAAAAAACCGTTCCTCGGCGCTTTCTACAAAACGAAAGGAGATTTCCTGCAGGTAGATCAAAAGGATTTCTTTCTTTCCGTAAATCCCGTTATTCAGCAGATCCAGGGCGGTGAATCCGGGACACCCAATAAGCACGTTTATCTCAATAGTAAGGGCTTAACTGTGCGTGGTTTAATTGCCCGTAAGATTGGATTTGATCTCTACGCAACCGATAACCAGGAGCAAACGCCTTATTTCGTGCAGCAATGGGAAAAGAAATTCAATGCAGTGCCTGGTGCCGGCTTCTACAAATACTTTAAAACAAATGGCTACGATTATTTCGATGCCCGTGGTTCTATCCATGTAAAAGCTACTAAATACATTGATGTACAGTTTGGGTACGATCGCAACTTTATTGGGGATGGCTATCGGAGCTTATTACTGAGTGATTTTGCTGCCAGCAATCTATTTTTAAAATTGAACACACGGGTTTGGAAACTGAATTACCAGAACCTGTTCATGGAATTGTCCAATGGATCCAGTCCGGGCGACAAACTCCTGCCCAAAAAATACGCCAGCATGCATTACCTCAGTTTGCAGGCGACAAAGTGGTTAAATGTAGGATTGTTTGAATCGGTGATCTTCGGCCGGGCCAACCATTACGAATTCAGTTACCTCAACCCGGTGATCTTTCTCCGGTCGGCAGAGCAGCAAAATGGGAGTCCGGACAACGCCAATGTTGGTTTCAACCTAAAAGCCAATATTGCGCGGACGCTCCAGTTATACGGACAAATCATGCTCGATGAATTCAAGCTCAAAGAAATCAAAGCAGGCAACGGTTGGTGGGGCAATAAACAGGGGATACAGGCGGGTTTGAAGTACATCGATGCATTTAAAATTAAAAACCTCGACCTTCAGGGAGAAATCAATTTTGTGCGTCCCTTTACTTATTCTCACTTCGACACGGTCGCGAATTATGCGCATTACAACCAGCCCCTGGCACATCCGCTGGGCGCCAATTTCACAGAGCTTATTGGCATTCTTCGCTACCAGCCGGCGCCCAAATGGAATGTGCAGGCTAAACTAATTGTATGGCGCCAGGGATTGGATACAGCAGGCAGTGATTATGGCAGCAATATTTTTATATTGAATACCAATCGTGCGTCCGACTACGGCTATACAACAGGCAATGGTGTACGCAGCACGGGTGCCAACCTGTCGTTCTGGGTGGGCTATGAGTTGTTGGAAAATTTGTTTGTGGATGCGTCTTTGATGTACCGCAAACTTAGCGTGCCTGCAGTGAGCCAGCTATCGCAGTCGGCTACGGTGTTTAGCGTGGGACTGCGATTGAACATGTTCCGCCGGGAATACGACTATTGATTTTCTGAAACCAACCGACATAAAACCTACTGCTCAATGAAACGATTCAGCCTGCTGGCGCTGCTGCCGCTGGTATTGCCTGCCGCAGCACAAGTTAGCAACAAGCCACCCGAAAAGAAAAAGCTTACACCCGAAGCCATCTGGGGCGGCAATTACCTCGAAGAGCAAAAATTGCGGGTGCACCTGACGCATAGCGGTGATTCGATTGCCTATATCTATGCCAACCGTGCCAGCAACAGCGAGATAATCACCACACTGGATTTTGAAACCGGCCGTCTTACCGATACCATATTTTCCAACCAGATTAAGACCTCGAAAGACTCGCTGCCCATCACGTTTACCTTTTTCGAGGACTTCGAATTTTCGCCCGACGATTCAAAAATTCTGATCAAAACACAAATTGAGCCCCTGTTTTACAATTCCACACGCGAGTTCAATTTTGTGTGGGACCGGGCAAAGAAAACCCTGAAGCCTGTATCGGCCGATGGTAAACAGAGTTATGCCAGCTTTTCGCCCGACAGTCGCCGCCTGGCTTTTGTACACGACGGCAATTTGTACGTACGTGACCTGCAGAGCGACCAGGTAACGCCCATTACCATGGATGGCCTGCCGGGCAAGTTTATGTATGGTATGGCAGATGCGCTGTATGAAAAAGGATTCGGCATGGGCAAGGCCTTTCAATGGAGCCCCGACGGAGAGAGCATCGCATTTTTGCGTTTCAATGAAACCGTCGTGCAGGAGTACCCGATAACCAGTTACGAAGGAAGACTGTATCCGCAGATCAACAACCAGCGCTATCCAAAGGCAGGCGAAGCGATTCCGGATGTACAGGTGTTCATCTACAACCTGCACAACAAGGTGCTCACCAAGGCCGATGTGGGCGTCAATCCCAACCAGTATATCACCGGTATTCAATGGCAGCCGGATGGCAATTTTTTATGGGTGCAAAGACTGAACCGTCCGCAAACGCGGCTGGAAGTGGTAAAAATCAATACCCGTAACGGTAATGGTCAAACGACTTTTTTTGAAGAGAATAAAACAAAAACAAGTGTAAGGGTCTATCCGTCTAACCTCTATTTTTTGCAGACAAAGAATTCAGTTCTTTGGCTAAGCGAACGGGATGGCTATACGCATATCTATGAAGTGCCGCTCAACAATTACCAGCCCAGGCAGCTTACCAATGGCAATTGGGAGGTGTTATCGCTGGAAGGAGTAGATGAGCAGAACGGGGAGATCTATTTTATGGCCAATGAGGCCTCTGCCCGGGAAGCACATTTGTATAAGTGCGGTTTGGATGGCAGAAACATGCGCCAGCTGACCACAGCACCCGGTGTGCATGATGTACAGATTACGGATGATTTCAAATATTTTTTCGACGGCTACTCTTCATTGAACCAGGCTTCGCGCTACCAGATGTACAGCAGTGCCGGCAAGGCCCTGCATGAGCAGCTGATCCAAAACAAACTGTTGCAGCAGCACCTCGATGAATTTGAGGTGCCGGTAGCGGAGTCTTTCAGTTTTTCCCATCGCGATACCACCCTGAACGGATGGATTATAAAACCCGCCAATGTGGCTGCCAAAAAGCTGCCCACACTGGTGTATGTATATGGTGGAAGCACCCACCAGGAAGCAAGGAATGAATGGGGCGATAAGATGGGCCTCAGCCTGCGCTGGCTGGCCAGCCAGGGTTATCTCGTGGCCTGTATCGATCCGCGTGGTACACCGGGCAGGGGAGAAGCTTTCCGCAAAGCCAGCTACAAGGCAACCGGTGATGTGGAGTTGAAAGACCTGGTCGCTTTAAAAAATTACCTGATCAATTACCAGCGGGCCGACTCCGGGAATATCGCCATCATGGGCTGGAGTTACGGCGGTTACCTGGCTGCGCTGGCTGCTACCAAATACGCTGGTACGTTTAAAGCATCCATCGCGATTGCACCGGTGACCAACTGGCGCTTCTACGACAATGTATATGCAGAACGTATACTCCAGCTACCTGCTGAAAATCCGGAAGGTTATAAAAACGCCTCGCCGATCAATTTCGTGAATAATTATACTGGTGGATTATTGCTCGTACATGGTAGTGCAGACGACAATGTACAGTTTCAGAATTCCATGGAATTAAGCCGCGAGTTGATCAACGCTAACAAGCAGTTTCAGCAGTATTTCTTCCCCGACTACATGCACAATATCAGCAGCAGCGGCAGTGCGAATATTGCACGCATTAACCTGTTTACGAAGATTAATCTGTTTTTGAAAGAGCAACTGCAATCGCCCGAGCCGGCGGAACCAAAGAAGAAGAACCGCTGATGGCTGATGTGGATATCGCTGATTGGGATTTGGTTCAACCGGAAGTGTTGGGCGAGCTGATTTAAGATATAAGATATGATGATATAAGATATGAGTGCAGCCTCGGGACGATGTGATTTTTATTGAACTGGGCGTATGGCTGTGCCTGCGCCCTTTTTGTTGGACGCTACAGAGCGAATGCGTTTCAAAAGCCGCAAAAGAATGACCCTTGCCAGCATCGTCTTCCGGAGGGGACGGTGCTCATTATAAACCGACTGAAGAATGAACGGGAAGTGCGTTGCTGCATGCTGTCGATACTGTGTTGGCCAGCCGACCGATGGTGCATGTATCATAGCCTGACAACCATACTGGCCGAACAAAGCAAGTTCTTGGTCGGGCTCTTCCCATTTCCGTCTTGCCTAATCAAAAAAAAATCCCAAAAGCTGTGATATTTTAATAAACCCTGCGAATCATTCTCCAGAGATTCTCAACAACAGGGTGGCCGAAAACTGTACAGAGTAGGCGTCAATGTAAAATATCATCAAAATGAAAATTCGTTGTTTTATAATTTCAGTGTTTCTTTTGAGCGTGTCAGTCTTTGTCGATACCATTCCCTCATTAGCGCAAACGCAAAGCCCTGGCGACCATATTGTAAAGTCGGAATTCAATGGTAAAAGCTACCGGTTGAATGTGTCGCTTCCGAAAGCCTATTCAATCTCCGATTCGGCCCGCTATCCTGTACTGTATGTGTTAGACGGAAAATTCTCCTACCAGTCATTTAAGTCTATCCGGGAAGTGCTGGATCTGGCCCACGAAATCAAAGAAGTGATCATCGTTGCTATTGAAAGCGACGGCTCGAACGATGCCGACTGGTTTGCCAGCAGGTATGGCGATTTTACACCTTCAGGTATACCGCAGGCTGATACACAATGGGCGAAAATGATGCAAATTCCCGTAGAAAAAATGAAATCCGGTGGTGCCTCATTATTTTTAAGTACACTGGAAAAAAACCTGATACCCTTTATCGACCTGCACTATAAGACGAATGGTAGCCGCAGTATTTCCGGCCATTCGCTGGGCGGATTATTTGCGGGATATTGCCTGGTTAAAAAGCCGGCACTTTTTGTCAACTATGGAATTAATAGTCCTTCTTTTTGGTGGAACAACAATGAGATGCTGCTATTGGAGCAAACATTTGCTGAACAGAATGCAGGTATGTCTGCCCATGTTTTCTTTTCCGCCGGTGCCCTGGAAGGAGATATGATGATCGGTCCGCTGACGGCTTTAATCAATTCATTGAAGAGCCATGGCTACAAGGGTCTCCGGATGAACCAGCAGATTTTTGAGGGGGAAACACATGTGTCCGTCGTGGCCGCATGCAGCAGCAGGGCACTGAGGGTATTGTTTGGCGCAAATTTGAATTGATTTCAAACAACCGCAAGAATGGTAATCAAGACAAAGGAAAAAGAGTTTACCCAACTTATTACGGAAAACAAAGGGATTATCTATACAGTTGCCCATTCCTATTGCGCAGATAGAAATGATATGGACGATGTAGCCCAGGAAATCATCTACAACCTGTGGAAGTCGTTTGACAGTTTTGATAGTCGCCTCAAATTTTCAACATGGATGTACAGGGTCGCACTCAACGTGGCTATTTCTCACTACAGGCAGGATAAAAAATTGGGCATACGGCATGAGATTTCCGAAGGATTGCTTGTTTTCGATACGAACCCAGGGGAAGAGATGGAAGAAAATCTCAGCCTGTTGCAGGCGTTCATCAGCGAATTGAAGGAAGTTGACAGGGCAATTATCCTGCTGTATCTCGACGATAAAAGCCAGCGGGAAATGGCAGAAATAACCGGGTTTTCGGAAACCAATATCGGGACAAGAATTAGCCGGATTAAGGAGAAACTTAGAACAAGATTTACAAACAAGTAAAAAAATAAAATTATGGAACTCGATCAATTAAAAACATCGTGGCTGTCTAATAATAGAAAATTAGAAAATTCCCTCCGATTAAATGAACAACAAATCGCGCAGGCGCAAACTACAATGGTGGCGTCTACAGTAAGGCCCTTGCTTGTACAGCGGGTGATAGAATGTTTCTTTCATATTGCTGCAATGGTATTGTTGTTGGTATTTCTCCTGAACAATTTGCACGAAACGCCTTACCTGCTTTCTGCGCTGGCCTTGCTGGCCTTCTATTCAACAACACTACTCAATGCGCTGAAGCAGATAGAACTAATACGAAACGCCAGGGTCAGTGATGATTTGGCAACACAGCAAAGGTCGTTGGTACTTGTTCAAACACATATCGTAAATTATGTGAAGCTGGCTGTATTGTTTATTCCTGCCTTTTTAGCCTTTCCCGTTATTGTTTCTAAGCTTATCAAAGATTACAACATACAATCCCTGGCAGGTTTTGATATCATTGAAAAGACAAACGGCCATTGGTGGGCGGTAGAGTTTTGGGCATTTGTAGTGCTCATCCCGCTGGGTATTTGGTTTTATCAGCAGGTTAGCTATCGAAACATTAACAGAGGCTGGGTGCGCAGCTTTATCGAACGTTCGTCGGGTAAGCGCGTGACAAGAGCGCTGGAGTTTCTGAAGGAGCTGGGGGAGATGAAGTAAGAACAATCGCTGATGGCTGATGTGGTTATCGCTGATGTGGGTCCAGATAGACCGGATGCTTTGGTTCGGGGAAATGTAAGATATAAGATGTGATGATGTGAGATATTGTTCAGACTCGCTTGATTGTCCAGCTACCAGATACCAGATATCCTTAGGAATCGCTGATGGCGGATTTGATTGCTGGATTTTTCGATTTCTTGATTTTTCGATTTGGTGTCACCGATGTGCGCTGGATCTGAAAGATGCATTTTTAAGAATATAAGATATTAGATAGGAAGATGTGAGATATTAGTGCAGACTCACCGAATGTGAACAGTCTAAATACCAGATACCAGATGCCGGATACTAGATACCATTTACCACTAAGGAATCGCTGATTTCATTTCATTCAAACGAGTTTCCCTCGATGAACTGCGCTGCAAGAAGACTTAAAACTTATTACTTACTACTTAGAACCCATAATGACTTAACCAAAACGACATCTTTAGTCAGGACAGTCTTGGTACTAAGTACTAGGTACTAAGTACTACCCCTCAAAAATGAGCGAGAAAATGATCTGCCTCGACTGGATCATGTCAATTACGTTGCTGAATTTGAGGCTTGCATCGCGGCTGTGGACATTGCTGATGCCGTTGCTGATCTTTATTTCGGGGGAGAGAATGAAATAACGCATGTAGAAGTTGAAACCCAGTCCTGCTTCAATGCCGAAATCATTCGCCTTGAGTTTTACCAGGTCGTCGGCGTTTTTAGCGCGGGCTTTCGAAGACAGATCCGTTTCGTATTTGGCGCCTGCCATCATGTATACCCTGAAGTTGTTGATGCGGTCGCTTTTGTATTTGATTTGAACGGGAATGCCCAGTAAGATCGATTCCACTGGTTTGCGCATCACTTCCGTTTCACCACTCTGCGGATACTTGAGATGATAGGTGATCATTTTATTGGCGAAGAGCAATTGCGGAAAAACTACGCGTGCATCCCAGTGACTACCGAGTTTGAACGTGTGCATTCCACCTATGCCGAGTCCGCCTACGTTCTCCGGGTACACCGACAGAACGGTATCGCTCTGCAGGAAATTCGGGTGGTGACTGATCTGGAAACGGCTACTAACTCCCATGACCACGATACCGATATGATAGGCTTTATCGTCGTTATCGGGAAGATTGATATTGTCCCTGAGCTGCGCCATTCCCTGGAAAGAACACAACAGCATTGCCAGCACTGCTACTACACCGGGCTTGTTTTTGAGCCGCAATAAATCGTACATATTCCGCCTGTAAGTTTTTTAAAATAAGTAGCAGTGTATCCGATATCATTCATTATGGTGATAAAATCTTGTCCTTCGGGAAATTTCTGTACCGAATCGTTCAGGTACTGGTAAGCTTCCCGGTTTTTTGAAATCAGTTTTCCAATTCCGGGAGTTACAACCCGCATGTACAGGTTGTACAAGCCTTTGAAAAATCCCTGTTTTGGCCTTGAAAATTCCAATACTACCAGTTTACCGCCGGGCTTCAATACCCGCTTCATTTCTGCCAATCCCTTTCCCAGGTGCTCGAAATTCCGCACGCCAAAGGCAACGGTAATGGCATCAAACGTATTATCTTGGAAGTTTATTGCCTCACTGTCGCCCAATTGCAGCTCTATGTGCTTATTTAACAACAGGTTGGCGACTTTTTCCCGACCCAAACGAAGCATCCCTTCTGAAATATCTATGCCAACTATTGTTTCGGGTTTCAGAAATTTCCAGGTCATGATGGCTACATCTGCCGTACCCGTTGCCACGTCCAGCACTTTCTGCGGTTTCAGGGCTGCCAGCTCCCGGATGGCTTTTTTCCGCCAGTAAATATCTATTCCACCGCTGAGGAATCGGTTCAAAAAATCATACCGGAAGGCAATCTGGTCAAACATGCCGGCCACCTGTTTTTTCTTGCTCTCGCCGGAATCTTTGAATGGTACTATTTCGTCGTGCGGAAGGGGGTGATTCATGATCCGCAAAGATAGTAGGAGAATGTGCTAATGTGACAAATGTGATAAATGTGAAAATTAATTTGCCAATGCCCGCCCGGCTGACCCCGTTCGGACGGGTGTAAATATGCAAATGAGCAAATGGGTTCGGCGGGATGTGCAGGGCTTCGTAGCGTATTTTTTATCGACTCCTGCGAAAGGTAAGATGGCCCGAATGATGTAACTGCGAATGAAGAACCATGAACGTTGAACCAAGAACCACGAACACATCCCGCGAAGTGCAGCCCACGAACACGAGACTGCCCGACTATGGACTAAAGACTAAGGACTATCGACTAAAGACTATCTTTGTTAAATGGAGATAGTTTCTGCCGAATATGTCATCAGCAGCCCGGACTACGAAAAATGTCCGCCGCCGGATAAAGCAGAGTTTGCCTTTATCGGCAGGAGCAATGTGGGCAAAAGCTCGTTGATCAATATGCTGTGTAATAACCAGAAATTGGCCAAGACTTCTGCAACACCTGGCAAGACCCAATTGATCAATCACTTTATTATCAACAAAAGCTGGTATATCGTGGATTTGCCGGGATATGGATTTGCAAAAGTTTCATTGAAAGATCGGCGACGCTGGGAGCAGATGATTGAAAACTATTTACGGAAACGGAGCAGCCTGGTGAACGTATTTGTATTGATCGATAGCCGGCACGGTCCGCAGAAGATAGACCTTGAATTTGTGAACAAACTGGGTGAATGGCAGGTTCCGTTTGCATTGGTCTTCACAAAAGCGGATAAGGAAACACAGAAAACCGTAGCGGCCAATGTGAAAGCATTTCTTGATGCCATGCGCAAAGAATGGGAATTTCTACCCCCGCATTTTGTGACCAGTGCTGAGAAAAAATCGGGCAAGGATAAAGTGCTTTCGTTTATTAACGAAGCGAAAAAAGACTTCAAAGCATCTGCATAGTTGCGCTTAAGCGTGATCATTCCACAAAAAAGCCCGCAGCAACGCGGGCTTTTTAATTGACTATCTTATTGGCACAGCTGCTGCTGGCAAAAGCTTCGGGTTTGGCCTTGAAGGCAAAGCCCATACCAAGGATATAACCCATGGCTTCCCGCAGCGCATCATTGCTTTTGAAATGCGGGTTGGTGTTGATGTCAGCATGTACTTCCATGTCTACATCGTACTCGTTGAAGAGCGGACAAAGTTCATAGGCAATTTCAATGCTCTTGGCCACTTCTACCAGCATACGCTCCTTGATGCTGTACTTTGTTTTTGTTTTGTCGTTGTGGATGAACATGAAACCACCGTGTCCTTCCCTTAGAAAAACGATAACGGTAGCAAATTCTGTTTCAGCACCCTTGACCTGGCTGTCGGTACCTATACAAACTTTCAGGTGATAACCCTTGTTGCTTTCGCGTTTGATGGTGTTTTCAACAGCTTGTTTGATGGGAAGATCAAGCGGGTCGCCATTAAATTTTCGCCAAATCATATTGCGTAGGTTTTCCCAATTTACGGAAAACCCGGCAAAAAAAATATCAGCTGCTGTTACGGCTGTATCAACTTTTCGGTGCGGGTTCCGTACTGCAAAACCAGCAACCCATGTGCTGAGCCGGATGGTAAGGCGTTCAATCCGGGTTGCAATTGTCCGCTGGCAATGAGTTGCCCGGATGCGTTGAGCAGGCGATAGGCATATCTGTCGTCACTGCGAACCGTTAGTACGCTGCTTCCGGGCACCTGGTGTACACCGCCGATGGTATTGCTGGTAAGCACTACCGTATTCGGTGCGTAACTGATGCGGCCCGCCGAAGTTGTAACGCGAAGCCGGTAATATTGAGGACCGGTTTGATGTGGTTCGGCAATAAAGCTGCGGGTTTGCGCAGGTAAGGTTTGAAGCAGGGCAAAATGATGACCATCGGCAGATGACTCGATACCCATCGAAGCAATCGATTCATCTGTTTGCACCGACCAGTTGAGCAGGTGCTGCCCGTTCACGATACGGCCACTGAAACCCGTGATATGGATGGGCAGGAGCACGGCCAGGTTGCCGTCGATAGCATAGAGCCCCATATTGCCGGAAGTGTCGTGGTATATATTGCCGGTGCCCCGCACCACTAAAAAATAAGTGCCGGCATTGAGGTTGGTATCAACGCCGGCGTTGAGCAGGGTGGAGGGGTTATAGTTACCGATGGTATCGTTGTTGTTCAACAATGATAACTTGATGTCAAGGTTGGCGCCGTCATCGTTCACTCCCACACTCTGCGGCAGTGCATGTAAGCTTAACCAGCTGGTGCTTGTTACGTCTATCCTGAAAACATCAATGTCAGGGGCGGTATTGATCAGTCCGCTCACCGTAAAGGCATCAGCCGCAAATACAACGGGTGTTGCGCTGTTGTTGTCATTGCCGTGCTCATCGCTCCGTAAGCCAAACCCGTTCTGCGTGGCAATAATATTGAAGTCGTTTTGAATACTGCTGCATCCCAAACTGCTCGGCCCCACATTCCAGGTAGTGTGGTTCTGGTAATAGCCGGCACCCATGATTGGCGCCCAGCCAATTTCACCGGTGCCTAACCCGGTGCTGTACTCTGCTGTTTTGTTACAGCTGGCGTCGAATACACTCTGGTGCTGCAGTCCGAGGGTATGCCCCGCTTCGTGTGAAATTGCTTCAGCAACATATTTTGTCCGGTTGGAGAGTAAGGCAGAAAAAACCCATGCAGGTGTGTTGTCGCCCCATTTAAAGGAACCTACATACGCTACGCCACCAGCAGCGCCATACCATTGTGAAGTGGGGGTAACGATCACGCGCATACGCTTATTGGCGGGTGCTGCCCAGTACACGGTGGAATCGGTGGTTACATTCAAATCAAACGGACGAAAGTCTTCGGCTACCCGGTTGAAGATTTCGGACATGGCTGCCGTGGTCAGTCCGGCTGGCTGGGCATTGATATCACCGCTATAATTCCAGGCCGTACCCGTCACGTACTGTCCGTCGAAATCGATGAACAGCGTGGCACGGGCAGAAGGATAACTGTTCAACACCGGGTATTGAGCATTCGCAGTCGCGCAGGTGAGTATAATGAGCAGCAGTCGTATGGCTTTCATGGCAGGGTGCATTGCTTATTCAACCATCGTTAACAATTGTTTCTGGCGAACGAATACATATTGTCCGTTCTCCTGCCATAAGAGGAGAATATCTCCGTGCTGCGGACTCAATAGCCGGCCGACGTAGTTAAATGACCCATCCGTTTGTGTAAGCCGGGAGATATTGAGCAATGCATTTTTGAAATTGTTGCAGCGGATGTTTATACTCAGCTGGTTGTTGCTGATGGCGGCACGGGCGATAACAGTGCCTTCTACTTTAAACTGGTTACTCAGGGAAACGGTGAGGTTGCTGTTGAGGGCGGTCGTGAACAGTTGCTGCAAGCCGTTTTCGGAGCAATAAATTTTTTCGGGAAGCTGGTTGAACAGGAGTGGTTTTTCAACCGGGTGCTGTTGCAGGGGAACTTGCTGGCTGCTGGCCTGCAAATATGTGAACAGGCAGGCGGATACCCACAGGGTCAGATTTTTCATAGCCTTGGATGTTTTTAAAGGATGTGGATTGACGAGGGTACGATCACAGCACTAGCTGTACCGTATAAACGGGGAATCCATTCGGAAAATTGTATGGATGCGGCCTAGTATTGACCGGTGCTCAGCAACACAAGGGTACAGGCTTCCATAGGCTGAATCTGGTTTTTGGCAGCCAGTTGCGCTAGCTCCTGGTTTTCAGTGCCCGGGTTGAAGATGATTCGCTTCGGCTTAAGCGAAAGTATGTAGTTATAGTAGTCTTTTTGATGATCCGGATTTAGATAAAGCGTTACTGTATCTACTCCCTGTTCCGGCGTTTTTTCAGTACCGATGTTAACACCCGAAGCAACGGTTGGTCGCTTACCAATGGCTACCACGGGGTGTCCGTGTTTTTTCAGTCGTTGAATAGCCAAATAGCTGTAACGGGAGGGGTTATCCGAAGCTCCCAATACCAGTGTCTTTTTTTGTTGCGCTGCCATAATTGTATTACAAAGTTGCGCCGTTTTTGTTAAGAAAGCATGCATTCCGTTCTGGCTTGTCTGCTTTAGTCTGACAAAGCTGTGCAATGGCAGAGGGCAGCACCGGGTAACGAAAGATAAATCCTTTTTCTACCAAACGACTGGGCACTACCCAGCGGCTTTTTAACAGCAGTTCGGGTTCTGTGCCAATGATAGCGGCGCCCAGTGTAAGCAGTAAGGCAGGTGCAGGTAACCCAATCGCTGCCTGCATGGACCGGCGCAATGTCTCCATAAAAAAACGGTTCGTTACGGGGCGTGGCGCTGCAATGTTGAATATACCGCTGCAATCGTCGTGTTCGCTCAAAAATTCAATGGCTCGTCGAAGGTCATCGATGTGGATCCAACTGAACATCTGCCGGCCATTGCCCTGGCGACCGCCCAGTCCCCAGCCAACCAGCCGGCGGAACGGCGCCATCACGCCGCCATCGCCGAGGGTGATCGCCATGCGCAGGATAATTTTTCGGGTATCCTTCACCGTTTGATCGAGAAAGCATTGTTCCCATTGTTTGCAAACCTGTACCGAGAAATCATCCTGCATTTCCCCGGTGTATTCATCTTGCGGCAAATCCATGGCGTGCCGGTAAATCGTGGCGGAAGCGGCGTTTAGCCAAACCTTGGGCGGGTGAATGCAGGATGCGACGGCTTTTCCCAGCGCCTTTGTGCTATTGATCCGGCTGCTGAGGATGGCTTTCTTGTTGGCATCGTTGTAACGACAATTGACTGATTTACCTGCAAGATTTAGCAAAATGTCGGCACCCTCGAGTTCGTTGGTCCAATGTTTTTCCGGGTGCATCGCGTCCCAACGACGGTAAGTAATGTTGGGGGTGTGCGAGGGACGAATCAATTGATTGCTGAATCGGTTCGATTCACTATTGCCATCGTACCTGCTAAGAATGATGACTTCATTACCCCGGCCCCATGCGCTTGCCAATGCCTGCCCGATAAAACCCGTACCACCGGCAATGATGATCTTTCTGTTATTCATAAATATTTATTAAAAGTTCAGAAAAATATGAAAATAAGGGTGCAAAAAAAATTACCGTTATGCCGCTGTCCTGGCATGCAAGCCCTTTGTTTCTACAATACACACAACACAATAATAAATGGCCAGCACAGGTGTTACGAACAACATTGCGAACATGTAATCCAGCATCCGGGTCTCATTACTGTTCATGATGACGCCGACCGTAACAATGACGGCCAGGAATACCCAATAGAGGTTTCGAAGCAGTCGCCTGTTGAATTGAGGTCTGAAAAGATGTATCACCGCGCTCAGCAGCTGCCAGCCGCCTACCAGGAAATAGACAATAAATCCATCAGCAAGACCCCGCGCTCCCACTATAAAATAGCCCAAAAAGGATAACAGGATGACCAGGCATTGCACAATACAATCGATTTGTTTGAAGCGTTTCATCCTATTTGAAAAATTTCATGAGGCTGCCGATAAACCAGCTTTCATCCGATTTCACCAGCACTTCCAGCATTTTGTCGGCCTGCTCACCAAATCGTTTGATGCCATTCACCGTATCCGTAAACTGTTTTACGTTTTTATCTTTCTTATCGCCTTCTACCTCGCGCAACTGATCCAATAACTTAAGCATTGGGTCGAGCTCACGTTTCTTTCTTTCTTTTACAATCAACCGGGCCACTTTCCAGATATCTTTTTCCGCGCTGAAATATTCCTTTCGTTCACCCGGCACAATCACCCGGTCTACCAATGCCCAGTCGATCAACTCCCGGATATTCATGTTCACGTTGCCCCTGCTGATATTGAGTTGCTCCATAATATCGTCCTGGGTGAGCGGGTCCGGACTGATCATCAGCAAGGCATGAATTTGCGCCATCGTGCGGTTAATACCCCAATGACTTCCAAATGCACCCCAGGAGGCGATAAACTGTGCTTTGGCTTCGGTTAATTTCATGTGTTCGGTTTCAATCCTAAAGATAGGGGGTGTTTCTGAAATTTCAAAATTGATTGAAAAAGTTATAAGTAATAAGTAGTAAGTTTTAAGTCTGTTTGCTATGACGCATCCGCCAGTTCGTCACCTGTTGAACAAAACGTGCAAATAAATGAGTCTTCAAAAGTTTAGTAATGAAGCCAGCGATGCGAAAGGACTTAGAACTTATAACTTAAAACTTACTACTTAAGGACTACCTATAACTTACTATTTTAAGCCTGCTTGCTACGACGCATCCGCCAGTAAGTTGCCAGTGAAAAAAGATTCAAACACACCAGCCTTCAAAATTGAGCGATGAAACCAGCGATGCGAAAGGACTTAGAACTTATAACTTAAAACTTACTACTTAAGGACAAGCCTGCTTGCTACGACGCATCCGCCAGTAAGTTGCCAGTGAAAAAAAGATTCAAACACACCCGCCTTCAAAATTGAGCGATGAAACCAGCGATGCGAAAGGACTTAGAACTTAGAACTTATAACTTATAACTTACAACTTTAGATCTACCAAACCGGTTTAGGACATTCCAGCCGTTTATCGCCTCTTGATTCAGATCCGCCGCCCCAGGGGCGAATGATGAGCGCAATATAGCCACCGCCATTGGCTGTAGATGATTTGGAAAACAGGTTGGCCACATTGTGGATGCCGAACAACAACGGACCTGCTTTGAAGGCAGCACCTACCCACAATTGTTGTCGCGTGTTAAACTGAATCGGCAGGTAGGCACCCCAGCGTTTGCGTTCCCAGCGCGGTGTAAGTGACAGCAAATTTGTTTCTTTCACCTGCAGCCATCCTTTCTTCAGCGAAGCAAGCGGAATATTTAATGACAGTTCTCCATTAATGTAGAAATCGCCGGTGAGGTAGTGATCAACATTTATCACCAGTCGTGTGGGATTAACAACGGTAAACTGCCGGCCCGGATAGTTGGCATTTACCAGCTGGTCAAGACTGTCGGTAAACGTGCGAACGGATCGGATCGTTGAATCAAAGCGCTGGTCGAGTGTTTGATTGGTAATATTTGTTTTTA
>JAGWTK010000497.1 GCA_028876035.1 Bacteroidota bacterium | reverse complement strand
CAGCCAGTTAATTTCAACGCAATTCTTATAATGATGGATGACTGCCGAAAGCGCATAGCAGGATCTGTTGGCGCTCTCGTGCTTATGGATCGCCGCCGGATTGGGTTCGAGCCAGATCGATCGTTTGTCAGAATAATTGATGTAAAGACTGGTTTGCCGCGGTACGTTCAATTCTTCATAGTCTTTTTCCTGGTAAAGGGGGTGCCTGGTAGCCCGTAAAAAATCGGCGTATACATAATTCATGAATTCCACGACATTCCTGTGTCCGGTTAACTTCAAATCAAGGTAGACCTTGCACATCAGGTGTCCGATCATATTCCGCATCTTAACTGATCTGCGGTCGTTGACGGAACTTGCAATAAGAAAGGATTGCTGCCCATTGAGCCGGCGCATCATCATGCAGAAGCCCCCCATTATGAATACGAATGGCGTGATATTCCATCTTTGTGCAGCGGACATCACCCGCTTGTTGGTCTCCGGTTCCAGGAACTGCCGAAGTGTATTGGCCCCGTTTTCCGGTTTTTCCCTTAGAAACCGGCGGAGATCCAGGTGTTGGTTGGCATCTTCGATGCTGACGCCTGCCTGCCCGGCAGCCTTATAAAAATTACTGAAGTCAATGAGCGGATGCAGCCGGAACCGTTCTATCCAATAAACTTTCTCCTCCAAACCTTTACTACCAGTCACCAACGCAAGCTGACGCCTGTTGTACGCTTCAACCGTGTAACGTATCGGCTCCAGCGTCAAAGGCTTGTTGTATTTATAAAATTTGTACAGCTGGAAAAGGTCTGATTTAATGATCTCCAGTGACCTTGCATCCGAAACAATGTGATGGGTTACGCTAACAAACCAGCATTCTTTCTGGCTCACTTTGAACAACAAAGAGCGTATCAGCGGCCCGGTCTCCAGGTTACAAACATCCCACATGGCCTTCCTGGTGGCCTCCCTTATCAGGGTTTCTTTTACCGGGGCGGCAGCAATGTCATAAATAAGTGTATCAAAGAAATGTTCCTGGTAGTCCAATACCCGCTGCATCAGCTTATCTTCTTCCATGAAGAAAACGCTTCGCAGGTTTTCATGCCGGGTAATCAACGCACGATAAGCACTTTCAAATGCTGAGAAATGCAGTTCCCGGAGACGCAAATTCAGCAACAATACTTCGGGTTCCTGGAACCGCGACAATCCTTTGCTGATCTTTTGCTGGTGTTGCCAGTTAAGTAATTGAAGCCCGGAGGCCGGGAAACAGTTGTTGGTGACGTGTTGGCCGCGGGCGGACAACTGGCCAGGGTTACTTTGTGTTTGTGCTGACATGAGACTGCATTTATTCAGGCGGTTTGTGCCTTTTTATACAAAACTGGGTTGAATTCAACATCATTGTACATTTTCAACTGCCGGTAAACCTTCATTCTTTTTTTGCCGGAGGCCAGCTCCAGGATAAGCCAGTCGATTGCTTTTATTAAGTCCTTGCATTGGTTATCCAGCACGTGCTTCCGGTTCCTGCATTGCAAGAGATGAGATGCAGTGGCGTCGATGCGCGCCAGTTCTGACGCTACATGGAAAATTTTCAATGCAAGGATCGACAACCTGTCTACTGCCCATCCGATGCTTTCTGTAGAATGCCTGGCTCCCTTCTTAATTTGTATTCCCTTGTACTGTTCCGCGAAGTAATCATCTATCTTTTCAACAGTATCCGTTCTATCCTGGTTGAGTTTGTCGATTCTTCTCTTTAAAGCCAGGGCCCTTGCGGGGTCAATATCGGGCTCCCGGATGATATCTTCGAGGTGCCACTGGACGGTGTCGATCCAGCATTTGGCGAAAAGCAAACCCTCGAATGAATCCTTTTCGTAAGGACATTCCGGCTTCGCTTCCGGGTCATCTTTCAGATGATAGCCGACGATACTGGTCATAAAAACGGTATAAAACGAAACGGCCCTAATATGCATAGCTCATCTTTTATATTTAAGGGGTAGGTGAACTTTTAACTGTAGTAATCCGCAGGCAGAATGCGTGTTCTGAACATGACTACCCGGTCCCGGCATATTCCAGCCGTTCTCGCGCCTGCACGGCGTCAGGGAGGTGCTGTTCAATAAAGCCGCGCAACAGTTCAAAGCTTATTTCGGACACAGGCAGGGCGATTTTTGCATAGGAGTCCTTATCTCTTGGCACTTGTGTGATTTTTTTGATGCATTTTTTGCCTGATGTATCCTTACAAATGATTGCGCATTTTACCGCTGTCGCTAACCACCATTCGTTGGGATGATACCCATTGCCCAAAAACTTTAGTCTTCCCGTATAAACGAGCAGCAATGGCATCCTGAATGTCTCGCGCGGTTCCGCCGACTTCAGATAACTGTAAATTCCATTGGCAAGATGGAGCAGCCCGGTACATGGCCCTATTACCGCCGCAACCTGATTACCTGCCATCAACAACATATCTTTTCTGATACCAAAACCTTCTGCAACCACCATTTTGGAAAACAAATCAACACCGAACGAATTGCAAAGTCTGGCTTTCTTACCCGTACGCTTCTCATCAAAAAAAAGCAGTTTATAGCCTGGCATCGAAAGCCACCACCTTACCATCTGGGACAGTACCTCTTCAGATAGCAGCTTGTCCGGGCTGGATGCGCTGTCTACGATAACCACTACCTTTTCATTTTCCTGTACACCTTGCTCCAGCATCCATGCATCGGCCCAACGACGTTCCTCCGTAGTAATGACGATCGCTTTGTGTTTTGTCTGCAAGAGTCTTTCCCGCTGCCGTGCAGCTGCATCGTCTGGTTTCTCTCTTATAAGCATCGAATAATTCCAACGATGCCGATCGGAAACCTGGCGCGGTTCGGTCATATGGTTGTAGTAATACACTGAAGTATTCGCAAAGAGCTTTTCGGGTGATCGATCCATAAAAGCAAGCAGTTTCAAAATGGAATCGGGGTGACACAGTACCAAATCATATTCCGAAAAATCTATTTCCTCCCAGTCAGTATTGTTAAAAACGGTATTGTTTCCGAATGAACCGCGGAACATTTCTGTCAGCAACGGAAACACTTTACTATTGGCGCAATTGATCCTGCAGGCGGTATCGCCGGAAACACTATGGATAGTGCGCCGCGTATTATAGAGAAACCAGAAACAAGCATCTCCCAGGTAGAATTTCCGGTAGTGGTCATCGAGCACCAGTACACGGGAAAGG
>JAGWTK010000496.1 GCA_028876035.1 Bacteroidota bacterium | reverse complement strand
GTTTCAGTACTATTTCTGCTGAATGATTTTAGAAAGGGAAACAATGTTAAACCAATGCTCACCATAACGGTGATTCTCATTGCCAATCATCTCCTGTGGTCATTCCAGGAGTCTGCCTTTTGGCAGGGCATCGCAAAATGGTTTGTGTCAATAGCGTTTTAAGCAGCAATTTTACGCAAAGTAATGCCCTGTTTAAACCTGATAATTCATCCTGAGGCTAACCCCAGCTGCTTCAAAAATGGAAATGAAATGATTTCACTTGGGTAAACTGGCACCCAGAAGTCGCTGTAAAATTCACCCGGGCTCTTCCGGATTTGTTTCATCTTTTCCAAACGACGGCAGGTTTAAATGAAAGTGCAGGGACAGGTAGCGCAAGGCAAAACAACTGATCACGGCAACTATCGACACCAGCTCTGCGGGATAATGGAAAATGTCGCCCGCTACCACTATCAGGGAACCGACAAGCGCCGCCGACGCATAAATCTCTTTGGTTAGTATAGCGGGAATCCGGTTGAGTAAAATATCCCGGATAACACCGCCACCTACCGCAGACACTATTCCCAGCAGTACGGCAGTCTCAGCGCCATATCCGAAAGCAAGGGTCTTGCGGGCACCTGTTACTGCAAATACAGCTAACCCAAGGGCGTCGAACAATAAAACCGGCTGCTGTAAAAAACGAACAAATTTGTAAAAGCCAGTAACAAGTACAGTAGCCCCGATGACTGCCATCAGGTACAGCCAGTTATTCAAACCCGCAGGAGGAATGGCGCCGATACACAAGTCGCGTACAATGCCGCCTCCACAGGCTACCGAAAACGCCACCGAGAATATACCAAATATATCGAGTTGCTTTTGACGGGCAGCGACGGCGCCGCTCAACGCAAAAACAAAGGTTCCTGCCAAATCCAGGATCAAAAAAATAATTGATGCCGATTTCATTCATTGGAAGTTTATAGATTTGATCGCGCGGCCCGGTTCTATTGATTTGTAAATGTACCACCTCCGGTTGGGTAATCAACAAAACGGCCTTCCCGCAATCCGCCCATGTTTTCAATCGAACCAAATCATTACTGGTTTGTAAAACAAAGCACGCGGGACAACCCGTCAGCAGTAAAAAGAAAGTTGAATGAATAAACATGTATTCCGCGCAGGCGAAAGAGGACTAAAAGACAGCGGCTGGTTGAAAAGTAAATTTGTTTTCAGCTTCAGCAATTTCCAGCACCCGATGCGAAGTGCCTTTGGAACCTTGCAGGCATTTAATGACGACTTACTCCAACCTGGAAAAGGTTTCGGCATACATCCCCATCAGAACATGGAGATCATTTCTGTACTGTTACAGGGAAAAATGAACCATAAAGACAGTATGGGTTATAGCACTGAACTGGAACCCGGGGCCGTGCAAATCATGAGTGCGGGAAAAGGCCTGTTCCATGAGGAATACAATATCGGGGAAGACGAAGTACGCTTCCTCCAAATCTGGATCCAGCCAAAGCTGCAAAATATCCGCCCCCGGTACCAGCAGCGCAACTTTGCCGGCATTCGCAATGAATTGGTGACAATCGTTTCAAATGAGGAAGGACTGGATCATTGCTGGATCAACCAGAACACAAAAATCAGCCTCGGAAGGTTTGATGGAAAAACAAGCACCGACTATCATTTTCGCCCGCTCAATACCTGTGTTTTTGTCTATACGATCGACGGATCATTGCTGGTGGAAGGAGAAGAACTGCAGGCTGGCGATGCGATTGGTATCTGGGATGCGGACAAGTTCAACATTCAATCAGATTCCAATACCGCCTTTATCGTCATAGAGACCGTCATCAACCAGAAATAAGAACAATCAATTATCTTTTCACAACCGTAAACGCAAGATTGCGGCCCTGTTGCTGCAGGATGGCCAGGTTAATCCAGCACATAGCCCATTGTTCAATTAGTTCGAATTTATCGTTACCCCCAAAATCATACACTTCGCCAAAGCCAATGTCTTTCGCCAGTTGAATGGCCGCTTGTTTTGCTTTTTTGCTGCTGCCCGCAACAAACATATCGATCGCTTTTCCATTGTACACCGGATTAGCCATGTTTTCTGCACCTGTTGTATTAAAACATTTCACAACATCTACCGTGTTACAGGAGGCCAGTACCGCATGGGCCGTGTTGCTAAAATGATCATGCTTGTTAAATGCTGAATTCATCGTATCGATGATGATCTTTCCCTGCACATCGCCCAGGGAAGCAGCGACAGCGCCCGCTGCTGATGCCGGCGTAGACAATACAATCAGCTCTGCATAACCCGCCGCGGCTGGTATATTGTGGATGGGAATACGATGGGCTGTTGCCAGTTGCTTACCTTTGAAATCCCCGTCAGGATTTCGTACACCGAAAACAACCTCGTGCCCGGCTTTGATAAAACCAAGGCTGAGTGCTGAGCCAACGTTGCCGGTGCCAATAACTGCGATTTTCATTTTTCCTGTTTTAGAATGAATACTGACTGCTTGTGTTCATTGTTACCGATGGCTTTCGTCACCTTCCTACTTCAACTCAGCCGGCGCCACCACCAGCTTTTCCTTCCGGCCATTGCGTAACACTTCTACCTGCACCATTTTTCCAATCAAGGCCTCGGTCAAACAGCGATGCAAGTCATCCGTTGTGGCTACTTGCTGCCCATCCAGCGATACGATGATATCTCCTTTGCGTAAAAACTGGTTGTAGGCACCTGTTTCAGCGAATATATCAATTATGTACACCCCGGTTTTTACAGAAAGATTGTTCGCACCGATCATCCTGGATGACAACTTAACGGGTTGTGCGGAAATGCCCAGTTGTGCCCTTCGCACCCTGCCCCGCATAATCAATTGTCCGGTTACATAATTTGCAAGATTGGCAGCTACTGCAAAACAAATGCCCTGCGCAGAAGCAATCACGGCGGTATTTACACCAATTACCCGTCCGTTGGAATCTACAAGCGGGCCACCACTATTACCCGGATTCAGCGCCGCATCTGTTTGCACCACATCATCAATCAACCGCCCGTTGTTGGCACGCAAGGTTCTACCCAGTGCACTCACGATGCCGGCAGTAATGGTATGCTGCAATCCCATAGGATTACCGATAGCCACGGCGATTTGTCCCACTTCCAGCAATGCCGAATTGGCAAATGAGAGCGGCCTTTGTTCGCCCGCATCCAATTTTACAACAGCGAT
>JAGWTK010000495.1 GCA_028876035.1 Bacteroidota bacterium | reverse complement strand
TGCAGCGACTGGGCGTTGGCTTAATCGCATCCTGCATATTGTGGTTGCTGCTCCGCAATTCCGGTATGCCTGCCTTGCTGCAACTGATGTTTTGCTGGGATCTTTTTTGTGCGGTAGTGTTACTGCTTGCCTGGATGGTTTTTTTTAAATGCGGACCAATTCATATCCGTGCACTTGCGGGCCGGGAAGATGGCAGCCGTTTGTTTGTGCTTGCATTGGTACTACTATCTTCAGGCGCGAGCATGGTAGCAGTTGCCCTGCTGTTGTTTTCAAAGGGTGCCGTTGAAAATGCCGGAATATATCTGCCGGCAAGCATTGGGGGGATGCTACTGTCCTGGGTAATGGTGCACACCACCTTCACTTTCCACTACGCACACATGTATTACAAGGACGACAAAGATGATCCGGCAGCACATGCTGAAGGGCTTAGCTTTCCCGAGGAAGAAGCGCCGGACTATCTCGACTTTGCTTATTTCTCCTTTGTGATAGGCATGACTTTCCAGGTGTCGGATGTGGAAATAACGTCAAGGGCTATCCGCAGACAGGCACTCCTGCACGGGTTGCTCTCTTTTGGTTTAAACACATTTGTAGTAGCGCTCACTGTTAACCTCATCGCCGGCATCAAAGCCTAGTATTTTGCCGGAGCATTGGCTGCAGGCAATGATGCTTTTATGAACTGGCGCAGGTCTTCATTTGCTGTAACCAAATCCTGTTTACGCAGGTACATCATATGTCCGCTGCGGTACCCTTTCCAGCTAAAGCGGTCTTTCATCCTGCCCGAAGGATCCATCTGCCAGATATCATATTTGGCATTGAAATAATCGCAGGCTCCATCGTAATAGCCGGATTGTACCATTACATGCAGCCAGGGGTTCTGTGCCATGGCCTGGCGCAGGTTCTCACCTGTTTTGTCATTGCTGTTATCCCATGGATGCACCGGTCCGAACATATAGTATTTGAAATCTGTTTTGTAGTTCAGTTCATTCCGGATATACATGTTGATGGCCGGGGTAAAGGCGTGCAGCCATGCAGTGAGTTCGGAATTGAAGTCCGGACTATCACCTGCATCTTTTTTGTCGATACCACGGTAACGCGAATCCAGCCTGCCGACCGTAAATCCTTTGTCGCGCAGTAGCTCTTTCCAGAAATAGTCGGTTGGCACATCGAGGTTATTTTGAAGGATGGCCGTGGCCGACAAACCGGAATACCGCGCCATTTTTTCGGCGATTGCTTTTTTCTTGTCGTCCGGAAGAAATCCACCCCGGCTGATCGCGGGAATCAGTTCGTTCACTGTAAATTCTTCCACTTCAGGAAGCATCTCAGTTAAATCTTTTTTCTGTAAGTCGGCTGGTAATACTTTGTGGTACCATGCAGTTGCCGCAAAATAAGGAAGCTTAAGCGCTGCAGCTACGGGACCGTCTCTATCAAGTCCCAGGCCAGTGGGAGACACCAGCACTACACCGTTGAGATACATCCATTGTGCATTTTGCAATTCGAGTGCGAGGCCTGAAACGCGGGTAGTTCCATAGCTTTCACCAACAAGGTATTTTGGAGAAGCCCAGCGATTGTTTCGGGTTACGAAAGTATTGATCCAACCAGCCAGGTATTTTATGTCGGCATTGACACCGAAAAAAGTCTTTCCCGGCACGTCTTTACTGGTAGGTCGGGAATAGGCGGTATTGACCGGGTTCACGTAAACAATGTCTGCAATGTCCAGGATAGAGTTGTTGTTATCGTGCATGCCATAGGGCTGAACCGGATACCCTTCTTCGTCGATATTGAGGATGCGCGGACCTGTGTAGGCGATTTCCATCCATACTGAAGCAGAACCCGGACCGCCATTAAAGGATATTATCAATGGCCGGGTAGATTTGTCCCTGATATCGGTACGCTCGTAATAAGAGTAATACAATCCTGCTATACATTTGCCCTCCTCATCCCAAACGGGCATATTGCCTGCGGTCGTCTTATATGGTATCCGTTGTCCCTTGATGGTTACTTCGTGTTCGGTTACCACCTGCCAGTCGGGGTTGAACACCAGGTTAGCCGGACTCGCTTTCACCGGTTGGTCTTCGGCTACCACGGGCGGATTTGCGGGTTTCTGCTGAGCAATCGCCTGTACAGCCATCAGGCAGGCAGATGCAAAAAATAACGCTTTCTTCATATCGGTTTGAATTAGGGATAGTTGTTTTTAAATGACAACACTAAAGATGCAGAAAATCGGAAAGCGCGCAAAATAAAATCCCGACCAGGGCCGGGATTTCTGCCTGACAGTACGCAACTGTATTATTGTTCATCAGCACTTGGACCGTAACTTCCGGGAATTGGTATATCCAATAACCGGAGATAAACACCCAGTTGGGCGCGGTGATGCACCGTTTGGCAAAAGCTCATGCGAATCACATCCATTTTACTGGCTACATACAATACTTTTTCCCCGTTTCGGAGGGTCCAGTCGGCTTCGAGTGCTGCATCCTTTACTTTTTCGAGATCATCTATGGCCTTTTGCAGGTTGGATTCAAAATAATTGAGCAGTTCTTGTGCATCTGTAATGACAGGTGGGTTATAGGGATTGGCTTCAAAATCCAGCTCGCTGGTATGAATGGCCATGCTGGTCCAGGACGGCAGATCGGCAATATGCGTTGCCAAACTGCGCATATTCATACTCTTTGGATGCGGTTTCCAGTCGAACTTGTCATTCGGTACACGTGATAGCATTTTGCGGGTGGTTACAGCTTCCTGCTGCATTTCTTTGAGGAAAACCTGGGTCATTGTCATAATTAAATTGTTTGTATGACAAAGAAAACAGGGGTGACTGACAACCCTATGTCAGTCCTTTTTCAAAAAGTGCAGAAATATTTTTCAGGTAGTCTGAAAGGCTGATATGATGCTCTTTCGAAAACGGTCGCTGGGTTGTTTTCATGGAGATAATCCGCGCTACTTTGAAATCGCGGTACTCCCGTCGCAGGTTGCACCATGCCACCAGGTGCCAGGCAAGGGCATAGAAATTAAGTCCGATGGGTTCAATATAACGACGGCTGATTTCCTGTTTACTGTTTTTGTACTGGAGTTCTACGGTTTGCCGGGAACTGATGGCAGTTTGCAGTTCAGAAAGGTATTCGTAGTCTACCACAAAACATTCGGGCACGTGCATACGGATATTGTTGGCAAGTGCTTCCGTTTTTTCTTTGTCTGCGGGTCGCATC
>JAGWTK010000494.1 GCA_028876035.1 Bacteroidota bacterium | reverse complement strand
ATGGCTCTGTATGGCCGTGTCACCTACGAAATGATGCAGTCGTACTGGCCGGAAGCCGGCAAAAAGCCCAATGCCAGTAAACATGATAAAGAACATTCTGAATGGTACAACCGGGTATCGAAAATTGTACTGTCCCACAGCTTACCGGAATCAGGTCTGCCCAACACAACCGTCATCGCGAACAACCTGGTGGCAAACATCAATGCCATCAAAGCGCAGGACGGAAAAAACATATTGATCTTTGGAAGTCCGCGTGCCTCCCAATCCCTGCTCAACGAAAACCTGATCGACGAGTTTTGGCTGTTTGTCAATCCTATCATACTAGGCCAGGGCAGACCCATGTTTGAAGGCGTACAACAGCAAACAAAACTTTCCCTGGTCGAGTCAAAGACCTTTCCCTGTGGCGTCATTGCATTGCATTATCGAAAGGTCTAACTGCCGGATTTAACTTAGCATTGGTTGTTTCAAAGAATCCATGAAATTGTTAGTGCAAAGCTGCCATATGTCTATTTATTTTAATCGTTATGCGGTGTTCGCTGCATTATTTCTCACATCTGCCCAATTGGCTCACGCGCAGGATTCGCGTCAATCCGCTAATAGTAGTCTTCGTTCGGATTATCCATCTCTTTATGCTATTGTGACAGTAGAAGGCAAGGCTTTCAGTAAAAAGCTGAAAGTAGAAGTGGATCTTGGTGAGACGCCGGATCAGATAAATACTGCTAAAGAATACGCTGACAGCCTCACGAACAAGAAGTCTTATGCGACGATACTCAACTTTATGGCAGCGGCAGGCTTTGAGCTGGTAGAATCCAGAGACAATAACCTCTCCATCCAGGGAACGGGTGGAACTTACAATACGATGTTCATTCTCAGAAAAAAGCGCAACTCTAATTGAAAACCGCAGCTATTATTGCTATACTATTATTAGCATCATTACTCATTTATTTTAACAAGGACCTTGTCCACCTCTCGGGCCACCTCATGCTTCCCGATCGCAACCCCCAACTGGTAAACTATCTTCAAGGAACCTGGTGCGATACAGACAATCCAAATCGTTGCCTTTTGATTAAGAGAGACAGCATGTGGGAAGTGACAGGCAACAGGATAACACGATCGCGCACCCTTCGTTACGAGTTCGCTGCTGCCGCCGGTAAATTCTTCGAAGCCGACAGTTCTTTCAGCTTTAAGAATACAGCTAACAATCCATCAGAGCACAACGCATTCCGGCTCCTGCAAATGGACCCTATGTCCGGGATGGAGCGAATCGATACCATTGTAACTGTCTCCAAGAAAGAATTGAAATTATTATCGGCGGGAGACACATTGCATTTCAAAAAATCAACTAACCACTGAGAACTATTTTGCCAGGTAAAAGCCGTGGGTGGATACATTGAGTGGTTCTGTACCTTTGACTACTTAATCTAGTCCTAGTATGCGACAAAAACTCAACATCATTACGCTGGGCGTGGCCGATTTTCAAAAATCAGTCGACTTTTATGAAAAAGGATTGGGATGGAAAAAGTCGGACAAGAGCGTTGACGAACTGGCGCTGTTTCCCTTAGGCGGTATGGTATTGGCCCTGCATCCTTTGAAGGATTTAGCGGCGGACACGACGCTCTCCTACCAACGATCGGAGTTTTATGGATTGACCATTGCCTACAATGCCCGATCGGAACAAGAGGTAGACGAGGTATTGCAAACAGTGCAAGGACTGGGTGCAAGCATTGTGAAGCCAGCTCAAAAAGTATTCTGGGGCGGCTACAGCGGCTATTTCAAAGATTTGGATGGATATGTATTTGAAGTAGCCTACAACCCATTCTGGCCATTGGATGAGCATGACAACCTCGTCCTATAACCAGGCTGTCTATTCATCATCATTCATCACCTGAAACATCCAGTTTTAACCTCCAGCGTTTCGTCTACCATGGAAACCTATCTATTAGTTCTGGCCGGTGCTGTGTTCTTTGTAGCCGGACTGATACTGCCTTCAAAGCAAGCAGCCCTCAAAAAGAAGGGTAAAAAAGCAGCTGGCGTCATCTTCGACTTCAATGGAAGCCCTGCCCCTTTTGACAGTTCAGACAGCAGTATCAACGATTCGGAATGCGCCCGTGTGCGCTTTGTGACCGAACAACTGGAATGGATAACCGAAGACGTGCGGAACGGGTTAGGGTTTCAGCTAAAGAGCAATTATAAAGCCGGCGAAAAAGTGACCGTATACTACGACCCTGCAAAGCCAACCTCCTTTTATGTAGACTCAGGCGTTCCGGAAACAGTGATTCGTGCGATAATCATGATTGCAGGATTGATAATGGCAGGAGCTGGCGTTTATGCTATTATGACCAATTCTGGTCAAATCGACAACTAGTCCCCTTTTATTGCCATTATTTACAACGTTCGCATCTGCTTTTAAAAAACAAACCATGCACTTCCAAATACCCAACTGGCTCATCATAGCCGGCGCCATCGGACAAATGTTTACGGCGCTCATCTACCCCTATATCCGGCATAAGGTATTCGATTGGTACAATGATATAAAAAAACTGAAACCGCTGAACCAGGAAATTGCAAAAACCTATGGTCGTTATATCCAGGGACTGAATTTCTCCTTTGGTTTGATCTCCATACTTTTTACGGAAGATCTTAAAAACCAATCAGGCCTGGCCGTGGCCTTAACCGGACTCATCGCTGCTTACTGGACAGGCAAAGTAGCCACACAATTTTCTTACTACCCGATGTACCAAATTCCAAAAAAACCGATCTTTAAGATAGGCGAGGTATTGATGAACACCTTATTTGTATCGTTTTCACTCATATTCATCGCCCTGTTTTGGCAGAACCTGGCGGGTTACCTGCAAAAGCAGTAAACAAGCAATCACCATCAAACCTTCATTCATGCTAAAAAGAACCATTGAAGTAATACTGGGATTGGCCATCGGGTATTGCCTTTTTACCTATTATGTAGACGAAACGCATCCCCAACAGCTATTGATTTGGTATGTAGTCACGCCCAACCTGCTGAAAGCAATTGCATGGATTGCCTTGCTGTTTTTGTCGGGTCGACTGATCTATGGCAACCGCAGAAAACCTGCAGGACTGATAGTTCGTATGTGGAAAAGAATGTTTGAAAAGGCTAAAGTTTAAAGTCGCCCTTTTTCAGTCGCACAACGCAATATTTCAAATTTTGATTCCACTGAAGCGTGGTTACCAATATGA
>JAGWTK010000493.1 GCA_028876035.1 Bacteroidota bacterium | reverse complement strand
GTACACTGAAAACGCTTGCGTAATTTTTTGCCGCGGCTAAATATCGTCCCGTCGTCGAGGGAGAACAGGCTGCCCTCAGGGATTTCTTCTACCAGCATCATCCCTGGTTCTTTTTTGTCGTAGCGCCGGAGCACGCGCATCAGTCCTTCATCTGCACAACTGCTCGCCGGGAGGTTGTGCAGCGAAGCATTTAAAGACGCCAGCACATCGTCCGGGAAAATATCGGTGCGAAGAAAATCCACCAGCAGCATTTTATACACCTGCTTCCATTCCTTGCCATGGGCTGCTACCCGGTGCCCAAACTGCATAAAGGTCACCAGGTGGGCCAGCTCATGCACGAGCGTGATCAAAAACGCATATCGGTTCAGGTTGCCGTTTACACTTATCCGGTGCGTTTCGCGTCCGTGCGCATGACGGTAGTCGCCCAAAACCGATTTTCGTTCACGGGTAATGGTTAGGTGCACTTTGTAGTGGTGCAGCATCGACAAAACGCCTGGCGCAGCGGGGGCAGGAATATAGTTGGACAGGTATTCGAGCGGGTACTCTTTCTTAGGCATTGCTGCGGGCTTTGTTCCATTGCAGGAGACTGCGCATTTCCAGGAAAGTGTAAATAAGATAGAGGAACATGCAGGTGAAGAGGCCCGGTTTGTTCAGTTTAGCTTTTGCCACCAATACGTATACGATAGCGGCAATGGCGCAAAAAAGCAGTTTGAAGAACAGTCCGCTGTACGTATTACGCAGAAATCCCATGGTATTCGCGTGCTGCATGGCGCGCTGGTACAACAACAGTGATATGGAAGAAGCGAGTAACAGGATAAAACTCCCGGCGATGACTACAGTTGGATTGATGCCCCAGCCCTGCAAACGATCGGAAAACAGCAGGCAGGAAACAAGCGTAACCAGGAATAAAACAATAATCGGAAGGTATACACGGTAGCGCGGAGCGTTAGTCATTTTTCTTGCCCGGGCCCGTTTCTTTTACAATTTTATACAGGATCGCGCCCAGTACAAGCAAAGGTAACACCCATGCCAGTACCGGAAAAGAAATGTGCAGCCATTTGTCGGCTTTCAATCCCACAAACACAGCAACTCCCAGGCCCACCAGCATCTGTGTGGCTAGCCCGGCATAGCGCATCAGGTCATTGTTCGAAGAACGCTTATTGGACGGGGGCGGCATTGAATTTATCGGAAGCTTTGCTGTCGGCCTTCGCATTGGCTTTTTCCGCAGCAAGCAATTCCATGTGGCACTCACCATTGAAAGTAGCCGTGGGTTCAACCTGGAGTTTACCTGCCTGGATATTGCCCTGCACCACGCTGTTGCCTTTCAATTGCAGTAACTCTTTCACTTTTACTGCGCCTATGACTTTACCGAGGATATCAGCCTGCTGGCCATTGATATCACCTTTCACAGTGCCATTGGCGCCGATAATTACCTTGGCAGTACTGTTAATATTGCCAACGAGCGTGCCATCGATGCGGAGGTCTGCATTGGAATTGATGTCGCCGGTAAGAGTGGTGCCGGCGCTGATAAGGCTGGCGGCATTGTTTCCGCTGGTTTCAGCGAAGAATTCGGATTTGGATTTTCCCTTAAACATAAGTATCAGATTTTAATCGTTTATTTTCTCGGGCGCCGGCAGGTTCAGGGCCGTCGTGTCCAGCTTAATGGACGTGTTTCCCTGCAAAACTCCCTTGATTCCCTGCAGGTATTCATCCTTGTAACGCACCGCATGCTCTAACGAATCCGTACGCAGTTTTAGTTCACGCAATTCCCGGGTATTATTCACATCGCCATAACCGGGAATATACAGTTTCAGCGGCGTGAACACAATCAGCGCCACTGTAAGTCCGGTTAGCACAACAAAAATTGTGCTCAACAGCACATAAACGCTCATTCTGGATAACTTAAAAGTCACTACTTCTTCGTAGGTATCATCATTCATCACTACCAGGCGGTATCGGTTGCGGAGTCGCTTGAGGGTGGTATCGGCGTCGAAGACTTTGGCCATTCAGGAATTCGATTTGCGTTAAAGTTATAGAAACCAGTCCAACTTGCGGGGGAAATGGGAGATTTTTGGATTTATGGATTTTTTGATTTTTTGATTTCGGTTCCGTTGTTATCCGGTATTCAATTTGCATCAGGGGCGCCTGTAAGCGAATCAGCATTTTATTTACTGGCCGAAGGCGTAGAAATAACAATAATTTTGTTGAAAATCAGTTATTAGCAGTTTAGCTTGCGGTTTCATGATGGATTGGTCCCCGCGTAAAAACACATTGTTACTGGTATTGCTCCTTACGGCAAACTGGCTGCACGCCCAAATAGGCGGCCTCAGCTTCGATTTGCCCAAACCCAAGAAGTTCGAAAACCGGCAGCTCCGTTCCGAAAAAACCGGCGAAAAAAAGTTTACTATCCCGCGGCGCTTTATCCAGAACACTACCACCCACTACAATTTTTTCTTCAACGCCAACGAAAAACTGGAGCAGGTCATCGACCGCGCCAAATACAGTCATAAGGACGATTTCACCCGGCTTCTCTCCTTCTACAATTACAGCTTCGACCAAACCGCCCAGGCGAAAACCGAACTGGATTCCGTTATCTATAAATCTACCGCAGGCATTTTACTGCACGATCTGCGCAGCAATTGGGTAGATAATATGTACCTGCTGATGGGCCGCGCTTATTTCCTGAAGAAGGACTTTGACTCGGCCTTCCTTACCTTCCAATACCTGAACTACGCATTTTCGCCAAAAGAAAAAGATGGGTACGACAAAGTCATTGGCAGTAATTCCAACGCCGATGAAGGTGGTTCGGCCTTTTCTATTTCTACCAACGAAAAAACCAATATTGTAAAGAAAGTTTTATCGCGGCGTCCCAGCCGCAACGAATCATTGGTTTGGCTGGTAAAAACCTATATCGCTTCCGATCAATTGCCGGAAGCCGCCAGTCTTATCCAAACACTCAAATACGATCCCCTCTTCCCGAACCGGCTCCAGGGCGATCTCAATGAAAGCCAGGCCTGGTATTTCTACCAACAGCAAAATTGGGACAGCGCCGCCTTTTACCTGGAAAAAGCTTTACCGAACGCAGCCGGTAAACAGGAAATGGCCCGTTGGGAATACCTGATTGCGCAACTCTATGAAGCCAGCGGTAAACCTGATCTGGCCCAGACTTTTTACGACCGCGTGGTTAAACATACCATTAACCCGGTAATGGAAGTATATGC
>JAGWTK010000492.1 GCA_028876035.1 Bacteroidota bacterium | reverse complement strand
TATTAGCTATTGGCAATTGGTTGTTGGCTTTTAGCTGTAGCGGTTACAATTGTTACGGTTTTTACTTTTAACATTTCACTTTTGATCGCTTTCCTCAGGGTGTCTGGAACAACAATCCTTTCACGGGCGAGAGGAGGATGGCACCTTCCGGCGTGATACCCTCCGGGTTTTCACCGCAACATTGGATCGGCGCCTGGCCAATTACCGCATTGCCACATTCCTTAGACGGTGCAGGCAACAGCATTGTTACGCCAAGAAGGACGAAAAAAAGCAATGAATGTTTCATATAATAAGGTTTAATGGCTTGGTTAATTTTTTATGACAAGTTCCTGCACGTTCCCAAAATTCTCGTAGCTTGATATGATCACTTTATCGCCGGGCTTCAACCCGCCCAGCACTTCAAAGTTGTCGATACTTTGGCGCCCGAGCTGGATGTCAACGCGGGTAGCGGTTTTCCCGTCCTCGCTCAATTTGAATATCCAGTTGCCCCCGGTTTGCTGGTAGAAGCCGCCCTTGGCCAATAATACCGCTTCAGTTTCATCACTCAAAGACAATACAATCTGTAAAGTTTGTCCCCGGCGAATGCCCTGCGGCACTTCGTTAACGAATTCCATGTCCACCTGGAATGTATTGTTCACTACCTGGGTAAACACTTTTTTAATTTTCAGCTTATACGTCTTGTTGGCAAAGCTGAATTCACCGGTTTGTCCGGGGAAGATCCGGCTGAGATAGTGTTCATCAATATTTGCCCGCACTTTAAACCCACTCAAAACATCAACCTGCCCGAGACGCTGCCCCTGTGTTTTGTTCTCACCAATTTCTGCATCCAGCGATGTAAGCTGTCCGTCCACCGGTGCCCGCACAATCAAATCCGCCACTTTTTGCTGCATAATAGAAAGTGCTTCCTGCGAACCGCGGTAAGACCGGCTGTCCTGGGCATTCTGCGTTGACCTTGACACGGAATCCTGTGAAAGGATTTGCTGGGTCAGCGCTTTTTTCTCCCGGTAATAATTATAGTTGTTTTCCGATTGTTTCAATTCCTGCAAACCAATGGCCTTCTCGGCATACAATTTTTTATTCAGCAGGTACACCCTTTCCGCTTCATTGTACAGGTTTTCTGCGTCTGCAAGTGCGGTACGTTTATTCACCGTGTTCTGCTGGGCCGCATTCTGGTTAATCTGCATTTGGGTAAGGGTATTGTACACCGTGTTTTGCTGGGCCATCATGTTCATCATGAGATTGGTATTTGAAAGGCGCAGGATGGGTTGACCTTTTTTCATGATGGCACCGTCTTCCACAAACTTTTCTTCTACACGGCCGCCTTCTGTTGCATCCAGGTAAATGGAGGTGAGCGGCAATACCACGCCATTTACCGGTATATTGTCTTTGTAGGGTCCCTTTTTTACTTCCACAATGCTGAGCCGCTCCCGCTCCTGGTTAAGTTTCGATTTGCCCGATGTAAAATAGAATGCAGCCACTATCAGCGATGCAAGGGCCACAATGCCTGCGATGGTTAGAATCCTTTTTGCGGGCCACTTTTTCTTTTCGATTATCCTGTCCATTGTTAATTTGATTTGCGGTCGGCCCCGGGGGTTAACTTGTCTTGAATGGCCGACGCTTATTTTTCCAGCATAACACCTATTAAGGTCGTGCCACTATTCATTAAGATTGATTCATAGCAATTTGTATCGTCAAAAGGCGGTCGCTTGTCCGTTCACGGTACAAATACTGTCCGCTTTCGATACACCCTTGTTTTGTCTTTGGCCGCTTAAAATTGGCGTTCATCACTTTATATTTATGGTATCATTGTGGTCATTGGACGAACGACGAACTTTTTTTGCATACTCCCTTAAATGTCATGCCTTGAGTTTAAAGAATGCCTCTATACTGGTTATTGATGATGATACCGATGTGCTCACTGCCGTGCGTCTCTTATTAAAGACAGAAGTAAAAGAAGTGGTTACAGAAAAAAATCCGGAAAATATCCGCGCTCTGCTGGCCAAACAATCTTTCGACCTGATCCTGCTGGATATGAACTTCAACAGTTCTATCAACACCGGCAATGAAGGCATCTTCTGGCTCCGCAAGATCAAGGAATTCCGGTCCCAGGCCGCTGTAATTATGATCACGGCTTATGGCGATATTGACCTTGCAGTACGTTCCCTGAAAGAAGGTGCGGCCGATTTTGTGGTGAAGCCATGGCACAATGAAAAATTAATCGGCACCTTACGGGATGCACTCCGGAAAAACCAGCAAAAACCGGGCACCCCGGTGGTAGCCGCCGGTAATCCCGATATCATCGGCGACAGTGAGGTAATGCACGATATTCTCTACAAGGTGGAAAAAGTAGCACCCACCGATGCGAATATCCTGATACTGGGTGAAAACGGTACCGGAAAAGACCTGATAGCAAAAGCTATCTGGCAGCATTCACTGCGTGCCGCAAAGCCATTTGTGAAGGTTGATGTGGGTGCACTCACTGAGTCGCTCTTCGAAAGCGAACTATTCGGGCACAGGAAAGGTGCGTTTACAGATGCCCGTGAGGACCGGGCCGGCCGGTTTGAAGCAGCGAATGGCGGAACCCTGTTTTTAGATGAAATCGGTAATATCAGTCTGCAGCAACAGGCAAAATTGCTGAGTGTGCTGCAGAACCGGCAGGTGACCAGGTTGGGAGCAAACGAGCCTCTGCCCATCGACATTCGACTGGTTTGCGCGACCAACCTGCCACTCAGCGAACTCGCCAATGAAAACCGTTTCCGGAAAGACTTAATCTATCGCATCAATACCGTTGAAATAACGGTACCGCCCCTGCGAAAAAGGGCAGGAGATATTGTGCTCCTGGCCAGGCATTTCTGTAAAGTCTACAGTAACAAATACCTCAAACCCCCGGTGGAATTTGCTCCCAAAGCCCTGGAGAAACTACAGCAGTATCATTATCCCGGCAACGTGCGCGAACTGCAGTACACGATCGAAAGAGCGGTGATTATGGGAGATGGCGCTGTTCTCGAACCGCAGGACATCATATTTTCTCCCATTGAAAACGCTGCAGCAGCCGGTACCGAACAGGAAGAATCCAAACTCAGCGCCATTGAGAAATCAACCATTATGCGGGTGATCGAAAAAAACAATGGCAATATTTCAAAGGCTGCCAAAGAACTGGGGCTTACCCGCACTGCCCTGTACCGCCGGCTGAGCAAATATGATATCTAACCAGTAAGCAG
>JAGWTK010000491.1 GCA_028876035.1 Bacteroidota bacterium | reverse complement strand
TTTATTGGCAGTAGCTAAAAGACTGTTCGAAGCATTGTAAGCCTTTACGGTTATTCCTGATACACCCGGCTCATTGGGACTTGCATTGTCCTGCACGCCGTTCGAGTTCATATCTCTGAAGACGGTGCCGGTTACCTGGGCCGAAGCCGACTGGCAAAAAAGCGTTGCTGCAATAACAAATGCAATTTTCGAAGTGTAAAATTGCTTTTTCATAAAGGGTACGTTTGCTGGTTAAATCGGGACAGTATTTCTACCGTCTCTTCAGCAAATCTACTACCCTCCCCTGAGGGCGCTAAACGTTCCGTCCCCTATTAGCCCAAACACCCCCAAACTTCGATAAGTGGAAACTTTTTGACCTTTTTAGGCCCGTTTCAGCCGACCGTAATTTTTCACAATCCTTTTTACTATAAAATATTACTTATCAATATATTGAATTATTGAAGTCTCCGATTTCATCTAACGACAAATGCTTAGAAGCATACTAAAATCGTTCTTAAAACCTCGCTCAAAAGCTGCCGGTACACCTCCCTTTTAAGTCATAAAAACAGGTGATTTTGCCGACAGTATTTTCTGCAGCGGTTATGGTAAAAAAATGCTTTACCTGATAAAATCATAAGAATAAACACCTAGATGCGCCCGGCCATTTTTTTGCGCCAAATCAATGTTGGCCGGACTGTTTGGTTTCGTCGAACTTAAAAGGATTGCTATAGGCGGGTTTGTTCAATACCGATGAATCACTCAGGCTGTACAGAAAATGGATCAGGTCAGTCCGCTGCGAACTGTTCAACTTTCTCCCAACCGTTTTCGCGTGCAGACCGAGGTCCTTCATGTGCTGGTCCAGCGCTTCTTCCAGCGTCGATGACGCTCCGTCATGCAGGTAGGGCGCTGTGAACCGCAGGTTGCGCAAAGTGGGGACGCGAAATGGTGGATGCGCCGGACTGTTTGTTATAGATATTGTATTGTCTGGCCGGTTGAAATTGATGCCACTATGACAATGACCGCAATTGAGGGAAGCGGAACTGAACAGGACTTGTCCGCGCCAGGCTTCCGGTGATAAGCGGCTGCTATCCTGTGTTTGTACAAACTTATCATAAGGTGCCGCAACACTCACAATGGTTTTTACAAAACTGCTGATACAGTCCTGCACATGCTTTGTTGTAAATGCATGACGGCCGCCCGGAAACAAAGCCGGCAGTTTTGCGGCATACAATGAATCTTTTTCTATACGGTGGAGGATCTCTGCTTCATGTCCCTCCCAGCCCAGTTCTACAGGCCTGGTATGAAACATCGGGTTTTGAATTTGCTGTTCCGGGAAGTGCAGGCTGGTATCTGCCCAGGTCAGGAACCGGTTGTATACAAGATTAATGAGGGGTGGCGCATTGTATTGCACATTATCGCCCAGCGCTCCAATCGACCGGCGATAACTGTCGGTGAAAGAAAATTCCGGTGCATGGCAGCTGGCGCAGGATTTTGTTTGGTTTACTGACAAGCGACGATCATAAAAGAAATAACGTCCAAGTACTGCCTTTGCGCCCGTGTATGGATTGGACGGGTCCAGGTAAACACTGTCTTTTACCCATCCAGGCAATGCCAGTGCTGCTTTCTCTTCTGCAACGGGTGCTATTTTTACAGATTCCTGGCAACCAGAAACAATCAGCGGGAGCAAACAGGAGAATCGCCCAAGACACCGCCAGTTGAATTGAATGAAGCACCGCATACGTAGAAAGCGAAAGTAGGAAACAGCAGTTGGTTTTCATTTACCTTTAGCAACCAAACATACAATTAAAGCAAAGGGATATGAAATTAGTTTTCGGCATGGTACTGGTCATTTTGAGTATTACAGCAAAGGCACAGGATTACTACCTGCTCACCGGTAGCTATACCAGCGGCAAAAGTGAAGGGATCTACGTCTACACATTCGATACAAAAGATGCCTCTGCCGTTTTAAAATCAAGTATGCGTGCGGCCAATCCATCTTTCCTGGCCATTGCACCTGATCAGCAGCATGTGTATGCAGTATATGAAGAAGGGAACAATAAAATCGGCGGAAGTGTGGCGGCTTATCACTTCAACAAATCAACCGGGCAACTTCATTATATCAACCAGCGTCTTTCCGGCGGTGATCACCCCTGCTATGTAGCCGTTGATAAAACCGGGCATTGGGTGACAGCTGCCAATTATACCGGGGGCAGTATTGCCGTACTTCCGATCAATGCAGATGGTGGACTAGACTCGGTAAAGCAACTGATTCAGCACAGCGGCAGCAGCGCCAACAAAGAAAGACAGGAAAAAGCCCATGTTCACTGCACCTTTTTTTCTGCCGATAACAGGTATGTGTATACGCCGGACCTGGGCATGGATAAGGTGATGGAATATGCTTTCGACGAAAAAAGCGGACAACTGACCCCGGCTCATCAAGCATTTATAAAGACTGTTCCTGGTAGCGGGCCGCGCCATATCTGCTTTACGCCCGATAACAAACATGCTTACCTGATGCAGGAACTGACCGGTATGGTAGCCGTTTACAATGTAAAAAACGGCGCACTGAGCAACGTTCAAAACATCAGCGCGGCAAAGCCTGGCTTCACCGGATTTATGGGAAGTGCCGATATCCATACATCTCCCGACGGAAAATTTTTGTACTGCAGTAACAGGGGCGATGCCAATACCATCACCATCTTCCGGATTAATCCGGCTACTGGCCGGCTCACGGTTGCAGGATATCAGTCGACCATGGGCAAAGGCCCGCGCAATTTTAGCCTTGACCCATCCGGAAACTTCCTGCTCGTAGCCAATCAGCTCAGCGATAATATTGTCATTTTCAAAAGAAATCCGAAAACGGGCTTACTAACAGACACGGGTAAGCGCATTGACACGGGCAACCCGGTTTGCTTACAGTGGATCCCGATCCGCTAACCGCACGGAGGCGGCTTTGATTTGCTCGCGAATCTGCCGGGCCTCTTCGATGGTAGGTCGAACACGGTGACGCGATTTGTTGAAGACCATCATGCCCTTGTCGATACCCTTGCGCAATTCCTTTTGCACTTCAACCGGCATGTTGAATACTTCCTGGCAGGCTTCACTGCAGCAACCCTGGTATTTAGCCGCACAGTCGGCGCATTGAATAAACAGGAGGTGACAACCATCATTTTTGCAATTGGTATGCGTGTCGGCCGGCTGTCCGCACTGGTGGCATTTGGCAATGACATCTTCAGTAATGCGTTC
>JAGWTK010000043.1 GCA_028876035.1 Bacteroidota bacterium | reverse complement strand
TCAGAAGAGTTGCTCAGAAGAGTTCCTCAGAAGAGTTCCTCAGAAGAGTTCCTCAGAAGAGTTCCTCAGAAGAGTTCCTCAGAAGAGTTCCTCAGAAGAGTTCCTCAGAAGAGTTCCTCAGAACGTAAAAAAGCCCCGTAAGATCGGCCAAATCCCCGACAATTCTCCCATTTTCCCTCCGCAAAAAATCGTCCATACCTCAATCCTGCCCACACGCTATTTGTACACTACCGTCCAGGGTCCCATTGCATTGATCTGAATCGTGGCACCGTCTGGACCTACCCGTACAAAATGCCCAACCTGTGCCGCGTTTACGTAAAAACTTCCAGGGCCGAAGGCTTTTATCACGGGAGCAGTTCCAGGTTCCCCAAATCCTACCGACACCGTTCCTTCCAACACCGTTACTACCTCGTCATGCTCATGATAATGCATTTTCAATACCGTATTCGGAGCAAATTTCACGCGCACCGCAAACGGCGCTGACTTCTTCGTATCGCCATACAAAACCGCAAGCCTTGCGCCCTGGGGCAGACTCGGCAGGCTGTCAAGCCAATGCAGTTTGTCCGGCGTAAGCTGTACACAACCCGCCGGCAGATCTACCTGCTGCGCATCCAGGGAGAAACACACCATGATTAAAAACAAAATACCAATTGCAAATTTCATAGTACACATTTGTGGTTAACAATGGAAGGTCGCCGGTACTGCAATAAGTCAGACCTTGCCTGCTGCCTTTGGTACAAATTTTTTCGTGAGCCATTTTCGAACCGGAACATCATATATCTTAAAAAAGAAATAGGCCAGTGAAATGGACCCAAGCAGCACCAGCAATGCTACTGGCCAGGCTTCAGAAAATGGTTTGTGCTTGTCCACCATCCACGCAGTAAATAAATAGATGAACGGATAGTGAATGATGTATACCGGGTAAGAAATGTCACCGAGAAAGCGACAAAGCTTTTCCACCATTTTATTTTGAATACTTCCGCTCGCGCCAAGAAACACGATTGCCGGAAAGGCCAGGATGATACAAAGGGCCTCATACAGTCCATTCTTCCAGGGGGCTTCGTGTCCGCCCAATCGTGGCCAGGCAAGCAATACAATCAACAACAGGCTACACCATAGAAATGTATTGCCCCATTTTCCAGGTGTAAACGCACGGGCGATAAACATGCCCGAAAGGAACGGACAAGCCAAACGCATAAATCCGATACCCAACTGTTCAGCTGTTAGTGACCAGCCTCCTATTAAATCACCCTTTCCGGTAATACCATAATGAAGCGTAAAGCCGGCCGCTGTTAAAGCCAGCGCCAGCAAGGCCATCTTGGGGAGATAGCGCAGCACCAGCGCATACATGATGTTAGCGATGTATTCAAAAAATAAGGTCCAGGCCGGTCCATCCAACGGATGCATCTCTGCCCAACCGCGTATATCCATCGACAGCGGAACAGGTAGTAAGGTGTAGCCAATAACCAACACCAATAACAGTTTCCAAAGGTGTGTGCTTGCAACTGGCGGAAACACCGTGGGAGAAGCCGTCCAGTAAAAACAGATGGCACCGATGGTCATTCCTATCAATATCATCGGGTGCAATCGTATCAGCCTGCGTTTAAAAAAATCTCCCAACGTCATCTTACCCCAGCGATCATCATAAGCATGTGCAATGACAAATCCTGAAAGCAGGAAGAAAAAGTCGACAGCCAGGTAGCCATGGTTAATGATCATCCTTGTATAATCGCCGTAACAATAAGGCTCGGCGATATGCATCATAATAACCATAATCGCGGCCACGCCACGAAGTCCGTCCAGTATCTGGTAATGGGGTTTGCTGTCGGCAAAAATCGTTTGTGACATGTTGTTTGGCTGAGGGTTGAAGGAAAAGGCTAACGGTAGACAGGTTGCTACTAAGATAGGGGATTTGATCAAGATGTTGCAGCGAGCAAGCATCCGTATCCGCAATAATGCATGCCCTCCATTCAATCTTCCCCAATCCTGGTGCTAAAGATTTTTATTCCTTCGTACGAGCCGGTACCGATCCGGTCTCTCACCGGTTCGTTCAATGATCTTTCTCGCTTCAAGATCCAGTTTTACGGTTTCGCCATACCATTGTACACCACCTTCAAAAACATCTTTGACCCGCTGGTACAATGCCTCCATTAACGCAGTATGCGTCCGGGGCTGCATTTTTAAGATCGCCAATAGTTCTTTTTTGATGAATGCATATTTGGCCAGAGCGATGCGTTTGTTGGTTTTGCTTGGGTCTGGATGCAATGTTTGAATCTGTTCGGCTGCTTTTTTCACCGGCGATTTTACCGTCTTCTTTTTCACCGGCTGCACGTGGCTGTGCGCCTGGCGCAATGTTTCCCGAATGATAGCAGCCGGTGTTTTCTGTAAGTCAAAAACCGTCCAACCCTGCTTCCCCCATGCGCCTGAGGCGGGTGAGGCAATGGATGGCCGCAGCAGACAGTAGACCGACTGCTCCGCTTCTGTTAGTTTCAGCGACACTTTCATCGCTGCTTCGTCAATGGTGGCGAAAGTCTTTTTATATGCCCTGAAGGCCGTCTTATTAAAATGCGGATAGGCGCTCACCTCAGTGAGTGATAACGCAGTTTTGATAAAGGATGCGGCCGTTGCCATTGCCAATAGTTATTGCGATATGGTATGTATCTGCCATTTCAAGTTACGCAAACATACCAATACGCAAACAGTCCTCCATGGGAGGACTGTCGCCTTACTAACCGTATGTATCAATCTCCAAAAACAAACCAGTTAAGCCTCGTTCATTTCTTTCAGTTTCTCGCGAATTTTACCTTCGATTTCATCCGCCAGTGCCGGATTGTCGATCAACAATTGTTTCACCGTGTCACGACCTTGCCCCAGCTTATCACTGTTATAGCTAAACCAACTTCCACTTTTCTGCACAATGCCGAGCTCCACGCCCATATCGATTATTTCACCAGATTTGGAAATGCCTTCTCCAAATACAAGGTCAAATTCAGCAGCACGGAAAGGAGGCGCCACTTTGTTCTTTACCACTTTTACTTTCACCCGGTTACCAACGGCAACATCGCCATCTTTTAACTGGCTTACGCGGCGAATATCAAGACGTACAGAAGCATAAAACTTCAATGCATTACCACCGGTAGTGGTCTCAGGATTGCCAAACATCACCCCAATTTTCTCCCGGAGCTGGTTGATGAATATGCAAATGGTATTCGTCTTGCTGATGGTCGCAGTCAACTTACGCAATGCCTGGCTCATCAGACGGGCTTGTAAACCCATCTTGCTGTCGCCCATCTCGCCTTCCAGTTCACCTTTCGGTACCAATGCGGCAACCGAGTCAATTACTACTACGTCCAATGCACCAGACAAAATCAAACGGTCTGCAATTTCCAGCGCCTGTTCACCATAGTCGGGCTGAGAAATCAGCAGGTTGTCTACATCTACCCCCAGTTTTTTAGCATAGGCACTGTCAAACGCATGTTCCGCATCGATGATGGCACACATGCCGCCTTTCTTCTGTGCTTCGGCGATTACGTGCGTGGCAATGGTTGTTTTACCGGTAGATTCAGGTCCGTATATTTCAACAATACGGCCTTTGGGCAAACCACCAATACCCAGTGCGGTATCTAAACCAATAGAACCAGTGGAAATAACTTCTGCCGGTTCCTGGCTGCGTTCATTCATCATCATCACACTGCCCTTGCCAAAATCTTTGTCGATTTTGTCGATGGTGAGTTTCAGTGCTTTTAATTTTTCTGCGTTTGACATAATGGGTTAATTTTTATTGTTATGCTTCGTACTTAGTTAGCTGTTGGCTTTTTGGTCCATAGTCCATAGTCCATAGTCCATAGTCCATAGTCCATAGTCCATAGTCCATAGTCCATAGTCCATAGTCCATAGTCCATAGTCCATAGTCCAAAAAAAGAACTGCTCAAGATAGGGTAACCGTAAAGAATACCAGCACCTCCCAATCAACCTCGCAGTTCTCAGCCCCCGCCCTTACACTGTAAACCTAGTTCGGAACGACTGGCCGCCCCTCGCTTTTCCCTCTCAATTCAAAGAGAATTTTCACACGTAAATCCGGCCCGACAAGGTAGGTGAATACCAAAATTAGGGTAAAATATATTATCAACACTAATTTTATTAGCATTTTTTCGCTAATTATTTTAGAGGGTCGACCAACACAAAAAACCCCGCTGCCCAAAAGCAACGGGGTAACACATGAGAAACTTCTGTTGCCGGTTCAAGTAATCACCGGCGGTAGGTAGAACTAAAACCAAAACGATTGCTGCTAAACAATACTGTAAAGTGACACTAAAACCAGTGTTTCTGCAATACCACGTTGTGGGTATTTTGGAATTTGATGGGACAACGCTGAATCTTCAGCCAAGACCTGCCTCTATCTTTGCAAAAAGTCGCGATATGAAAAGAACCATTTTATTTGCCCTTCTCCTGCTCTCAACACTCATCAACTATGCACAATCACCGGCACCAGCTGCAAAAGGCGTTAGCTACGGTGAAGCTACCACCGCAGAAGGCGCAGTGCCGGTTGCACAAATAGAGTCAAACGCAAAAGACAATATATTCACCGGAAAAGCCACCGGGAAAGTAGTGGCTGTATGCCAGGAAAAAGGCTGCTGGATGAAAATCGAACGACCCGGCGCCGAACCAATGATGGTGAAGTTTAAAGACTATGGATTCTTTATGCCCAAAGATATTGTTGGAAAAGAAGTAGTAGTCGATGGTCAGGCCAGCATCAAAGAAACATCGGCCAAACAACTCCGCCACTATGCAGGCGATGCGGGGAAATCCAAAGAAGAAATCAAAAAAATAAAATCCTCCAAAAAGGAACTCATCTTTACCGCTAAAGGCGTTCTGGTGGTATAAGATAAACCGTTCCTGGTTTGTCTGATCGTGAAAGGGACGGTCGCAAATAACCGGAACCAACCATCGACTAAAAGCCAACAACCAATAGCTGGTTCCCATCGCGTATTTTTGCTGCATGCCCGTCCAGAAGCTGGAGATCGAACCATTTCTTGCTCTTGCTGCACAGCATCCTGTACTGGATGTTCGTAGTCCAGGGGAATACCTGCATGCGCACATTCCGGGAGCCCACAGCTTCCCGCTTTTTACCGACGACGAGCGACGCGTTGTTGGAACGGCCTATAAACAGGAAAGTCGTGAACAGGCGATTAAAATCGGGTTGGATTATTTTGGTCCGAAGATGCGACGCATGGTGGAGGAAGCGGAGGCACTCACAAAGGGCCATTCATCCAAAACGGTCCTTGTACATTGCTGGCGCGGTGGTATGCGCAGTGCGGCCATCGCCTGGTTGCTCGACCTGTATGGCTTCAAAGTCTGCTCACTAACGGGTGGATATAAACGCTACCGGCACTGGATACTCGCCCAATTTACCCGCGACTGGCCATTCTCCGTCGTCGGCGGATTTACCGGCAGTGGTAAAACGGAATTACTGCAACAATTGGCTGCCCACCAGGCCACCATCGACCTGGAAGCACTGGCTTCGCATAAAGGATCGGCATTCGGCAACCTGGGCATGCCGCCCCAACCATCCCAGGAAATGTTCGAAAACAAATTGGGCATGGCACTGTCCGCCCAAAAAAGCGCCACCCGCATCTGGCTGGAAGATGAAAGCCAGCGCATCGGCGATGTAAACATTCCGCAGCCGCTCTGGGCAACCATCCGCCAGGCACCCCTTTTCTTTGTAAATATTCCTTTTGAGGAACGCCTGCAGCAGGTGGTAAACTGGTATGGCAAACAAGACAAAGAGAAAATGCTGCACGCCATCGTAAGGATTCGGAAGCGCCTCGGTCCGCTCGAAACAAAAACCGCCGTTAACTTCCTGATTGAAGATAATATTACCGAAAGCTTCAGGGTCTTGCTCAAATACTACGACAAATGGTACAGCAAGAGCCTGCAGTCGAGGCCCGAGCCCCCTACACCACATGTGTTTATTGATTGTTTAAATGTTGACCCGATCCGGAATGCTGCTGAGTTACTACAGTATGTCGGGCCGCAAACTGAAAATCCACAACATGCAGAACGATAGCAAGGACATACAGCTCACGAAATATTCTCACGGCGCAGGCTGTGGCTGCAAGATTTCACCCGCTATTCTTGATACGATACTAAAAAGCAATTTCGCCCGACCCGACAACAACCGGCTGCTCGTTGGTAACCACAGCAAAGACGATGCAGCCGTATATGACCTGGGGAACGGACAAGGACTCGTATCTACTACCGATTTTTTTATGCCCATCGTAGACGATCCCTTCGATTTCGGACGAATCGCTTCTGCCAATGCAATCAGTGATGTATACGCGATGGGCGGTACACCGATTCTTGCCATCGCTATTCTTGGATGGCCCGTTAATACCATCCCGCCCGAAATCGCGGCCCGCGTGATAGAAGGCAGTCGTAGCATCTGCGCCAGTGCAGGTATACCGCTGGCAGGTGGGCATAGCATTGATGCGCCCGAACCCATTTTCGGACTTGCAGTTAACGGGTTAGTGCCCATCGCAAACCTCAAGCGAAATGACACTGCTCAACCCGGAGATCTGCTTTTGCTCACCAAGGCCCTGGGTGTGGGCATCTTAACAACTGCAGAAAAAAAGGGATTGTTGCAACCCGCCCACCAGGGACTTGCTGCGCAGCAAATGATGCAACTCAACAGCATTGGGGCCAGCCTGGGATCAATTACGGGCGTACATGCGATGACAGATGTAACCGGCTTCGGCCTGCTCGGACACCTCGTTGAAATGGCAGAAGGCAGCGGCTGCAGCGCAGAAATTTTCTTCGATGCCGTACCGCAGATAATTCCGGGACTGCTGGAATACATCCGGCAAAAATCTGTGCCCGGTGGCACAAAGCGAAACTGGGACAGCTACGGCAATAAAATTGCAATGATAACAGAAGAACAAAAGGCAGTGCTGGCAGATCCGCAAACCAGCGGTGGTTTGCTGATCGCTGTTTCCCCAGATAGTCTTGCGCTTGTCCAGAAGCTGTTGCGGGAAAACGGCCTGTCTGCTTTCGCTGAACCCATCGGACGAATTACCGATCGGAAAGATCAGGTAATCGCATTGCGCTAAACAGCTGATTACACCAGCTTATCAATAAGGGCAGCCAGTTTCCGATCTTTTTCGGTCACCACATCCCCGGCATCATGCGTACTTAACCAAATCTCAACCTTGTTGTACACATTTGTCCACAGTGGATGGTGATCCATTTTTTCCGCCGCCAATGCCACCCGCGTCATAAAGGCAAAAGCCTGGGAAAAGTCTTTGAACTCGAATTTGCGGTAAAGCTTATTGTCTGATTCGTTCCACATATTCGCGAATTTTTATTGGTAGATTGGTAGGGGGCGAGTGGTAAGGGGCCTTACAGCGCAATAACCCGGGAATTGTACGGCCCTCTCACCCCATACCTCTTACCCTCTTCAAAACATCAGGTTCGCCTTATGCGTAATCCTGTCCTGTGTAATTTCTGTCACCATTTGCACCCCGGTAATCTGCCGGATGGATTTGGCAATATCATCAAATTTGCTGTCATCAACTGCATCTCCCTTCATCAGCCACAAAAAATCGTTGTGCTTGAATTCGGGCAGCAGGTATTCGCCATTATGTTTATTGTTGTACAAATAGTGGACCAGTGAAGTATTGGGTTCGGCATATTCAAAAACTGAAAATGAAAACCGGATCAATTTTTTGGTAAGCTGTATTTCAATATCATTGTTCAGGCGGAAATTGAAATGAAACAAACGGTTGAGTTGCCAGCAAAACTGGTAATCTTTAACAGGTGCCACAATGCCAAGCAGGCGGGTGTCTTCGAAAAACGCCTCCGCCATTTCTTCCATGTCGAGTTTTAACTTCATTTAATAGCTTTTGGCTGTTTACTTTTGGCCACTAGCTCAATTGAAGGCGACTAACAGCTAAGTGCCGGCAGCTGATAGCTAAAATTGTACGTCCGCTTCCAGCGTTTCTGTGCCACGTTTGTATTTCACCTTCGTCTTATCGCCCTTCTTAAACTTGTTCAGCACCTGCATATAATTCTCTACCGACAAAACCGGGTACTCCCCTAGCTGAATGATGACGTCGCCTGTTTTCAGTCCGGCCTTCTGCGCAGGTTTTCCTTCACTCACGCCGTCTGCACGTACCCCGTTCCCGCTATACGCGTAATCGGGCATGATGCCCATGGTCACATTTAACCGGACAGAGCCAACCGATGAGGTTTCCCGTGTTTTAGTGAATACCAGCCGGTCCTTCTTATTGGTGCTTTCAATAATTTTATAGATGTATTGCAGTATGCGGTACTCGCCGGTATAATTTATTTTGTCTGCATCGTCGGTGGGACGGTGGTAATCGCTGTGTACACCCGTGAAGAAAAACAGTACCGGTATATCTTTCCGGTAGAAAGAAGTGTGGTCACTGGGGCCTGTGCCGCTGCTGTCGTACTTATTTGCAAAATTTTCGTTTTTGATAGCGGGTAATAAGCTTCCCCATGCGGGTGAAGTGCCGTATCCACCCACAGTAATTGTCTTTGAACTGTCGTTCAGGCGACCCACCATATCCATATTGACCATATAGTTCACCTTCGAAAGATCTGTTGTCGGATGTTCGGTGAAGTATTTCGACCCAAACAGGCCAAGTTCTTCCCCTGAAAACGCAATAAAAAGATAATTGCTGTTTTTTAGTTTCGATGATTTGAGGAGTTTAGCAAGTTCAATCAGGGCGGCCGTACCACTGGCATTGTCGTCAGCGCCATTGTGGATCAATTTTTCCGGTCCGCGGTACATTGAATTGTTGTCTTCTCCATAACCCAGGTGATCAAAATGTGCCCCGGCGATAATCGTGGTGGCGGCATTGTTGTTGATGAAGCCAATAACGTTATGGCCTATGCGCTTTTTCTCATTGAAAACCGCGCGTAGCTTTAATTCGAGGGTGGCACTCTCGTCACTGAAGTATTTTTTAGCAATATCCTTCGAAACATACAATACCGGAATCGCCAGCGGTTCTGTTTTTTCCTTACCGTTAAAGCTGAGTCCGTCTTCGATCTCCCCGCTGTTGTACACAATTAATGCCGTTGCCTTTTTCTTTGCAGCGTCTTTCTCCTGCTGTACAATCCAGTCGGCAAGGTCAAAATGCGGGTTGGTCTTGTTCAGCTCCAACGCCTCTTTGAGGTTGAGGAACCAGGGCATGCCGCTTTCCCGCAGCGCAATGGAGGGGGCCGCTTCAATCGCTTTATCGGGCGAACCGATAAAAGGAAAATAACCCGGAGGCTTAATTTCGCCGCCATTGATCAGCAGGTAGGTTTCTTTCGCGATTTCCTTTCCGTCGTTTATTTCAAATGCCTGGAACCAACCGTTATTGTCGCCTTTTGGAACCAGGCCCGTTTTACTGAACTGGTCGGCAATGTACTCCATGGCGAGTTTTTCACCATTCGTACCTGCGCGCCGGCCCTCGAGTTTATCGTCGGCCAGAAAGCTCACATGCGATTGCAGGTTGCCAATAATGGCTTTGTCGCTTTTCTTTAATTTCTGTGCAAATGAACCGGAGGCAAGGCAAACAAAAGTGAGCAGAAGGACAGAGGTTCTCAACATACATTTGGTTTGAAGGCGCTACAAAGGTAAATGACCATTCTATTGCAAATAGAACGCCAGCAAATTTTACATTCAATTTAGTATCAGATACCTGAAGTCGCTGTTTTTTACCTGTTTTTGTTTCAGAACCTCGTTTTTTTTTCGTTAGTTTTGCAGATCGCCCAAACCAAGGGGCAGACTGGTAAATTTCACAAGCATGGCGTTACCGCACCTTATCAAATACGTCTATACGAACGGCACAGACGAAGTTATCCGCAGGGGCAAGAAAATTCATGCAATCGGATACGTTGAACTGGTAGAATACGACGAGCTAATGGGCTCTGTGACTTTCCGCGTCAAGGACGACAGTTACAGCACGTATTACAAGGTTTATATACAGCATTTCAAGGATCCGCGCGCCATGACCGTGCGCTGCAGTTGCCCGTATAACCTTGGCGATATCTGCCGGCACGAAGCAGGCGCCCTGATACAGTTGCAGGAACTGCTGGACAGAAATATGCTCAAAGCAGAGGAAGTCAACTACGACCAGCGGCATACGGTGGTGAAGATGAAAACCATCGATCTTAAAACCATCCGGCTGCTCTGCTCCCCCAAAACGCTTGCTGATGCCGAACAATACCTGGCGACACACAAAGCCACCATCGACTACGCGAAAGACGAAATGGTAAAGGCAACCCTCGAACTGGAGGGCAAAACTTATAAAGTTGTTCTCAAGAAAAACGAAGAGCGGAATTTCGATACCAGTTGTGACTACGAAGACACCCAGCACCCGCTCTGCCTGCCAAAAGTAATTGTGCTGCTGCAGTTGTATGGGAAACATGGCGCGCATTACTTTGATACGATCCGAAACTGGGACAACGAAAAAAATAAACTGCTCGAAGCCTATGGATATTCACTGAGCGACGATCTGAAAGGAAAGTTTGAATTCGCCTACAAAGATGGCAAGCCGTTTCTCCGGGTGCTGGACGCATCGATCAAAAGGATCAGTCCGCTTGCGCAGGCTGCCGCACGACCCAAACCGGTTGCTGTCCCCGCTGACACGGCTGCCGAAACATTGGCCGCAGAACCTTCAGCTACTATTCTTGGTGGCGCTGCGCAGCGCCTCGGCATCGTGTTCAATTTTAACCACGCATCTTACCCCTTCTTCCTGGTAGAACTGGTACAGGGCGAAAGTGATAACGACCAGAAGAAATTTGTGAGCAAGGTGGAAAAGATCGACCTGAGCAAATTTGTGAACATCGAAATTTTCAGTGAAGAAGAACGACAGCTGATACCTGCCGTGCGCCGCATGCAGGAAGCTGAAGTAACGCGATACCTCAACCGAAATTCTCCCTTTAGTGGCATCTGGGAAAATATCATTCACCATGAAACCGATGAATTGCCGGAAGAAACACGCAGTCTCATGGTGGAATACCTGCACCCGAAATTGCGGAAACTATTTTCCGACATTGCTGTCAACCCATTTGTATTCTACCTGAACAGCCACAAACCTTTCAAAACAGATAACCTCAAAACAGCGGGCATCGTCCCCGAACCCATTACGCCTTTCTTCCGGGTGGCCCCCCTTAAAAGCGGTTATGAAGTGTCATGCTGGGTTAAACTGAATGGTCGCGAAACAAGACTCAGTGATAACCAGATGGGCAGCAATATCATGTTTTTTTATGAGGAGAACTTGTACCTCTGGAAAGATGCCGAAGACATCAGCGAAACCAGCGACTATTCGGCGAAAGGGGTGAAGATGATTTCTAAGACAGACTGGCAAAAGCAACTTCGCTCTTATATATTACCGCTGGCCAAAAGATACCAGGTAGAATTTGACCCGGCGCTGGTTTCATCCTATAAAGACGGTGAACCTGAAAAAAAACTCCTCCTCCAGGAAAAGTCAGACTACCTGCTTTTCCAGCCTTTATTTACTTACAAAGGGTTTGAAGTACGCAGCGGCGATAAAGATGAAATCATTGTGCCCGACGGCGACAAAGTGCTCATCGTTCACCGGAACAAAGATGCCGAACAGGAGTTTATCGGTAAACTGGAAGCACTGCATTCCAACTTCATTAAACCCGAAGGTTCTTCCAACCTGGTTTTGAAAGGGGCCGATGTATTGCGCAATAACTGGTTCTTTCTTTTTGTGGATGCCATGAAAGATCAGAAAGTACCGGTATTTGGTTTTGAAGCACTGAAAAATTTCAGGTTTAATACGGCGAAACCACAAACCAAGATTTATATCAGTAGCCATACCGACTGGTTCGATGCCAAAGTGGATATCGTGTTCGGCGATCAGAAAGTAACCGTTGCTGAGGTAAAAAAAGCGCTGGTAAACAAACAGCAATTTGTACAGCTGAACGATGGCACACTGGGTATTCTGCCAGAAGAATGGATAAAGAAATATTCGCTCCTGTTCCGGGTAGGTGAGGGAAAACAGGAAACGCTCAAGTTGTCGCAATACCATATGAGCGTGATCGATGAACTGTATGAAAATCGCAACGAAGAGGAGCTCTTTATCCAGCTTGAAGAAAAATATGATCGCCTGCGCGGTTTTAAAAGTATCACCGAGGTTGAACCACCGCCGGGTTTGCAGGCAGTCCTCCGGCCTTACCAGCTTTTCGGTTTTCAATGGCTCAATTACCTTACCGAAGTCCGCTGGGGCGGTATCCTCGCCGATGACATGGGCTTGGGTAAAACCGTACAGGCCCTCACTTTTATGGAACATTTCCGGGAGGTGAATGGTAAACTCACTGCACTGGTGGTTTGCCCAACCACCCTTATGTTCAACTGGGAGAACGAGATCAAAAAATTCACGCCACAACTAACCTACCACATTCACCATGGAGGCGATCGTTCCCGTGATAAGGATCATTTTAAGAAGTTCAATGTTATTATTACCACCTACGGTACACTTCGCAGTGACATTAAACTATTCGTAGAAACAGAGTTCGATTACGTTACCCTCGATGAAAGCCAGGCGATCAAAAATCCCAGCAGTAAGGTAACCCGCGCTGCCGGATTGCTTCGTGCTAAAAATCGTTTGTGCATGAGCGGTACCCCGCTGCAGAACAACACTTTTGACATTTTCGCGCAGATGAACTTCCTGAATCCCGGCATGCTGGGAAGCATCGAATTCTTCCGGAATGAATTTGCCATACCCATTGATAAATTCGGCGAAAAAGACCAGAAAGAACACCTGCGCAAGCTGCTCTTCCCCTTCATTCTCCGCCGCACCAAGGAACAGGTGGCCAAGGATCTGCCGGAGAAAGTTGAAACGGTACTGTTCTGCGAAATGGAAGACGAGCAACGCAATATTTACGATGCCTACCGCAACGATTACCGCGATAAAATTCTTGGCACCATCCAGGAACAGGGAATTCAGAAATCGCAGCTTACCATCCTGCAGGGACTGATGAAACTGCGGCAGATCTGTGATTCCCCGGCTATTCTTAACGAAACGGAGAAACTCGAAAACCATTCGATCAAACTCGAAGAACTTGCACGTGAAATCACCGAAAACATCAGCAATCATAAGGCACTGGTGTTCTCCCAGTTTTTGGGTATGCTCGGACTGATCCGCGAGAAACTTAAATCGCTCGACGTGAAATTCGAATATTTCGACGGCAGCACTTCGGCGCAGGAGAGGGAAAGGGCCATCCAAAACTTCCAGCAGAACGATGAATGCCGCGTATTCCTGATCTCACTAAAAGCGGGTGGCGTGGGCTTGAACCTCACGGCGGCAGACTATGTTTACATTGTTGACCCCTGGTGGAACCCCGCGGTGGAACAACAGGCCATCGACCGGACGCACCGTATCGGGCAAACCAAGAATATTTTTGCCTACCGGATGATCTGTAAAGACACCATTGAAGACAAGATCCTCCAGCTCCAGGAACGCAAACGCTCCCTGGCCCGTGACCTGATTACAGACGATGAAGGCTTTGTGAAGACACTTACCAAAGCCGATGTTGAATACCTGTTTAGCTAGAAAAGTCCATTCACCTCTGAATGCGGCCAATTCGCCGATTATCCTCTTTGCCGCCCCGGGCTGGCGAAGGAATCGGGTATTTTCGTCGTCATAACACCCATTATGACCAGGAGTATACTGCTAACTGTTTTCCTTTTTGCTTCTATTTGCGGATTCAGCCAGAAAGAAGTTTCCGGCATTTTGCGGGGAAAAGTAATCGACACTACCGGCAAACAACCACTGCCCGACGCCACCATCGCCGTATTAGACACCAGGGATTCTTCTTCTGCTGGCTTTACCGTAACCAATGATAAGGGCTTGTTCGAAGTAAGGGGCCTGCCCGAAGGCCGGTACCGCCTTCTCATCACTTACAACGGCTACCAGCAGATAAGTAAATACTTCAATATCTCCCGCGAAAAATCATTGATAGAGCTCGGTACTGTTCTAATGGAAAGAAAATCGGTCACCCTCCAGGAGGTAATCGTAGAACGCCCGCCTATTTCTGTAAAAAAAGATACCGTAGAATACAATGCCAGCTCGTTTAAAACAAAGCCAAACGATGACGTAGAAGGCTTGCTGAAGAAATTGCCTGGCGTGCAGGTAGACCGGGACGGAACGGTAAAGTCACAGGGAGAAACGGTGCAGAAAGTGTATGTTGACGGTAAGGAATTCTTTGGTACCGATCCAAAACTGGCCACCAAGAACCTCACGGCCGACATGGTAGAAAGTGTGCAGGTGTTCGATGATATGAGCGACCAGGCCAAGTTTACCAAAATAGATGATGGCAGCCGCCAGAAGGCAATGAACATAAAGCTGAAGAAAGACAAGAAGAACGGCTATTTCGGCAAGATAAACCTGGGCGCGGGTACAGAAGGCCGTTATGACAACAACCTTTCATTTAACCGTTTCAAGGGTAGCCGCCAGGTATCGCTTATCGCTGCTGTAAATAATACGAACAAACAGGGCTTTTCTTTTTCGGATATCATTAGTACCATGGGTGGATTTGGTAACGGCGGACCAGGTGGCGGGCAGGGTGGTGGCGGACAAGGAGGAGGATTCGGAGGTGGAATGCCTGGCGGCGGGCAAATGATCGCCACGCGCGGAGCGATTGGCGGACTTGGCTTTGGTGGTTCATCAAATGGCATTACCTCCAGTCTTTCTACAGGATTGAATTACCGCGACAGCTGGGGTAGCAAAATTGATGTGAGCGGCAGCTATTTCCTTTCACACACAAAGAATAATTCGGTACAAAATATTTTCAAACAAACTTTCTTCCCCGACGATTCAACGACCAACAGCAACGACGATAAGGTTTCACAAAACAGCAATACCAGTCACCGCTTTAACCTGCGCTTCGAGTACCGCATCGATTCCATGAATTCGATTCTTTATACGCCCACACTCAATATCCAGCGATCAAACGGTTATAGCAATGATACATCAACAGTGTATTCGCTGAAAGGATCACAGCAATACCTGGCACTCGCAGGCAATAGCTATAACGAAAACGATCGGGATGGCCTAACCCTCAATAATAATCTGCTTTTCCGTCATAAGCTCCGCAAAGTCGGAAGAACATTTACGCTCGGCTGGACCAATAATTACAGCCATAGTAACGGTGAAGGCGAAAACATCTCACCCCAAACCCTGTATACGCCGGCCGGTACCGTACTTTCCCGTTACCTGAGCCAGCATTACGACAGTAAACAGGTCACCAACGCCAACAGCAATACGATCAGCACGTCCTACACAGAACCCCTTGGCCTTAATAAGCTGCTTGAATTCAATTACGCGTATACCAACAACCAGAATAATTCGGATAAGAAAACATTTGACTACGACACGCTGACCGGTAAATACGAGACACCCAATACCCGGCAGACCAATTACTTTACCAATAGTTTTATCGCCAACCGGGTAGGTGCCAACTTTCGCGTGCAGCAGAAGAAGTACAACTACCAGTTGGGCGGCTCAATGCAGTTCGCCAGCCTGGAAAGCCATGTATTCAACAACGGCAGTACCAAAGACTCGGTGATACGAAGGAATTATGTCAATTTCAACCCCAATGCAAATTTCAATTACACCCCGCGAATGGGCATGAACATACGGCTCAATTACCGT
>JAGWTK010000490.1 GCA_028876035.1 Bacteroidota bacterium | reverse complement strand
GAAGCGGCAGGCCCTTTTGATGCAGGCTCGGTAATAAAATAATCCGTCAGCTTGTCGCCCGCGGTAAAACTAAAGGAGGGTTGTGTTTTCTGCATGGCGCCGTGGTGACAAAACGCGCAGAGATCCATGATTTGCGCACTGGAGAACCTGCGCGGATCGATGATGGCATGCCCCGTTTTTTCGTTCGGGTGCGACTGATGGTATTGTACATGTTCAACACCCGAACCATGGCATCTTTCGCAATCGATACCCAATACCATTGAGTTGCGTTCATAGGTTTCTGGCCCTCCCGAAGGGTCAGTAAGAACGTTTGTCCAGGTAGTATGGCATTCGAGGCAACGGGGTGTGACGAGGCGGTTGATGGCGATTTTGCCCGGGTAGCCCGGACTATTGCACCATTGATCCACACTTGTTAAATAGGTTAAGGGTAACTGGTAGAGCGTATTGCCCGACCAGGCAGCAAATGATTGTCCGCGTGTGCCCGAGCCAAAGACAAGATCAAATCGTTGCCGCAATTTTTCTTTGCCGGTAGAATAGTACGCCGCCTGGTAAAATCCGTCCGCAGTCTTCAGCATTTTTACACTGGCGCCCGAAGGGAATACAAATACATTTTTGCCGCTGTCAAAACTGCCTTTGATGGAACTGGCCGAGCCGGTATCAGTAGTATGGAAGTGGGCTGTCTGCAGGTGTTTGTTATAAATGTCTGCGTGGCAGGAAGCGCATTGCTTGGAACCGGCAAAGACCGGTGACGGTGTTACTGTTGTTTGTTCCGGCAAAGCTTTGTTTTCATCATTGTTACCAACGCACATCGACAGGCCCACGACGAGCGTGAACAGCAGCAGGGCAAACAATATCGTTCGTGCGCCTTTGATCATTGGCAATTGAATCGTACAACGGAGGCATTGCTATGCTCAAAGTACGCTTCTCTTGAAAGATTGTAAAAAAGGGTTGCAACGAATGAACATTGCAACCCTTGTGGTTTGTATTCAGACAACTATTGCTTGTTTGTTACGAGTGCCTGTATTTCGGCCTGTGTCAGAACTTTTCCGTATAAACGGAACTGATCCAATTGTCCGTCGAAATTGCCCATCCAGCTATTCGCATCGTGAGCTACCGTACCGGCACCGCCTACGGTGAGACCCGTTACATCGCCGCTGGAAACAAAATCAAGTTTTCCGCGGGGGGAAGAACCGTTCATCACGTTACCGAAACCTGCGGGCAGATTGGTAGGCTCGGCACCATCGATATAGGTCTTCAGGGTAGAGGTAGCTTCATTGTAAGTAAAAGCAAGGTGATGCCAGGTGCCATCCAGTACTTTCTTCATGCGTTTGGTACCGGTGTATTCGAACCACTGGTCCAGGATATAGAACTTGGCAGCGGCTGAATCAACGGTAGAAGGATTGCCTGCATCTTCAAACTCGAGGAACATCTTAAGATTGGTCCAGCTATAGTCCTTTGAATTCAGTGCAAATGCGAAGTTGGTACCCTTACCGGCAGCCTGTGGTGTTTTCTTCAGCCAGAAGGCAACAGTGAAGCTGGTTACCTTATTGAAATCATTGGCGCTGGCAAATTGGGCAAAAGCTGTTTCACTGCCTTTGTAGGCCTTACCAGATACGCCATCGGTGCTGCCGGCTGTATAGCTCGAAGGGAAGTTAGCGCGGATACTATCCACCCCATTCATTTGCGGATTGGTGGTAGTGCCATCAAAAGCCACAAAGAATTTAAGCGGACCACCGGGTGGATTCGCGTCTACCGGATAATCGCCCAGTGAAGGACGATCCAATTTTTTACAACCACTGATGGCTACTGCTGCGAATGCAGTCAGCAATGCAAAACTGGTTATCTTCTTAAACATATTACTTGTTTTATATTTAATTAAGTAGTGGGCAGTTATTACCATTCAGGATTTTGTTTCAATACACCACCGGATAAGTCGATGGCCTTTTGCGGAAGTGGGTAGTAACGCGCGCGGTTGGTGTAACCGAGCGGACCGAGTTCTGTGATGGCATCGCCCCAGCGAACCAGGTCGTAGAAACGATAGCCTTCCATGGCAAACTCCCACCTTCTTTCATCTTTGATCGCTTTGCGCATCTGAGCCTGATTAACAAAAGCTATGGGCGCCACAATCGTTCTTCCCGGACCTTTGTTACCACTTGCACGGTTGCGAATCAACTCCAGGTTTTTCGCAGCAGTTGCACCATCACCCAGTTCGTTCGATGCTTCTGCGAGCATGAGGATAACATCGGCATAGCGAATAATCCGGTGATTGATCCAGTCGGCACCACCACTTCCGAATATCTGACCCGTGAACTGCCGCATGGCTGGATCAGAGTACACTTTTTTATTCCAGAAGGGTTGGTCGAGACCAGGACCTGGTGCATAGGCAGGCAATGTTGCCCCGTAGCCACCTGCAGACGGACCGCCATCAAACTGACCAGAATAGAGAATCGTTTGTGTTTTGCGCGGGTCGTCGGATGGCCATTGACTTTCTAGTTTTGCGGTAGGCGTGTTCCATCCCCAGCCGAGGTTCCAGGCATTGCTGGCGCCTCCCTGGCGAACGTTCTGGCTGGTGCCCCATTGCGTACCATTCCAGGGTGTTTGGTTGGGACCCACATAACAGTTCATTTCAAAAATTGACTCTTTGCCGTTTTTACCGGCACCGTTCAATCCGTCTTTCCAGATATCAGGAAAGTTATTTTCAAGAGCATATTGGCCTGACGCAATCACTTCATTGCAAAGCGCTACTACTTTCGACCAGTTTTGACGGAACAAGTAGGTCTGTGCCCAAAGGCTATTGGCAGCACCACGGGTAACCCGACCGGGATAAATATTGGTACCCGCTACTGACCAGTCGAGTGGCAGGTTTTGTACGGCTACTGCGAGGTCGGCATCAATCTGTGCATAGATCTCCGGTACAGTTGATTTCGGACGAATACCCTTTGATGCATCGGTGAAATAGAAATTGATCAATGGCACTTCGCCGTAAGTTTTCACCAGTTCGAAGAAAGAATAGGCACGGAAGAAACGTGCCTCGCCGATATTGCGGATAGAGGCAGGATCGGTTGCCTTCAATGAATCTGCATAGAAGAGCTCCTTGTTGCACTGGTTGATCATGGTATAATGATCTTCCCAATAGCTGTTTGGTGCCCAGTCGTCCTTGCTGTATTGAAAAGTTTCAAACTCGGTATTGATCTCTGCGCCATCGGTGGTACTGCTACCCTTCTGTG
>JAGWTK010000489.1 GCA_028876035.1 Bacteroidota bacterium | reverse complement strand
GGGTAGATGAATTTCTCCGGGCCCTGGTGAAAATCGGTATTGCAACAGGGACCAATCGTTACCAGGTCCGATTCGCCCTCTTCCACGTTTGGTTTGTTGAGCGTCGCGTATACATACGCGTTATCTCCCCGGCCGCCATCCCCGAACTGGCCGCGCGCTGGTTCGATATAATAACCCTGGTCAGAGGGATCGGCCAGTTTCCAGGCATAGCCTTCGGGCGTGTATTTCAGCAAGGCATCCTGGAGCTGCCACTGCTCCTGGTTCCAGTTCTGCCATTCTTTCCCGTCCCATCCCGCAATATGATTATTAGCGCCTGCAAAGGCAATGCGAAATACGGGCCGGTAAGTACCGTCATTTCCGCAACCTCGTCCCAAACTCGCCGCTGCAACACGAAAGCGGCCATCTTTATAAAATTCGTAACGCTGCACATAATTATAGTTGCAGGGACCGGGCCACTGTTCGCTGCGAAAAGTTTGTTCGAGCACAAAGCCTGCAATAATACCGTTCTCTTTTAGTACGGCTACTTTGGGCGTTTCATAGGCTACCACGGCTGCCTGCGAAAAGTATGGACATCCTATTGCATCACTATAGCCAAAGCCGTCGGTTCCGGAATAGTTGACGTGCCAGTCGACCAGTTTCGCGCTTTGCAGCACGGGCGCCCCATTGAATGAAACAGCCGATATGCGCAACCCGTCACTGCTGGTGAGCATATAGTCCATTTTCCAGCCGTCTTTTTCCAGCCGGGTTTCCTGCTCGCAAAAGCAGGAAGTGACTTTATCATCCTGCAATTTCTTTTCGGTGAGCGGGGCGGCCGGCCCGGTGCTGCCCACATTGGTCCAGCGAATGCCCGACACGCGGTAATCCGTCAGGTCCACGATGGCCCATAGCGCCTTTCCATCCTTCACAAACGTGGGTGCTACGCACAAATGGCCCGACCGTTCACAACGGGTACGGTTAAGCGCAGTTTTGGTAGAAGCCATCAGTGCTTCCGATTCCTCGGGTTTGAAGCCATAGGCCGCCTGCACTTCGGGGCTGGAGACAGCTATTCTTATCGCCAGGTTTTTCAGCGCCAGGGGTATATCGGGCTGGGCCTCTTCCTGGTAATACCCGGTGAGTACTTTTTGCTGAACGATATCAGCAATGGCAACGGAAGTGCTGTTCAACGCATAATTGTACATTTCTACCCGGTAACAATTTTGCAACTGGTACGGCGGTGTGGCACGGGCCATATCACTTTGCCTGGCAGGGTATACGCCAAAGATTTCGCAGCGATAGGGTTTGCCGGTGGCAGGTTGTCGAACCATTCTTGTGAACGAGGTATCGTACAATGCAATCAGTTGCGCGAGTTGCTGCTGACTGCTCAAACTATCCTGGCAAAGGATCACCGGCTGGGTCTGTTGCAATGCTTTTTCTGTGAGTGCAAGGCGGGCGCGCACAAACGCTGGTTTTGCCTGGGTATCGAAGGGTAGCAATACAGATTGGCGGGTATCTTCATCGTATTTGCTGTCGATGGCATGGTTGGAAACTGGCGGCGTGGGGGATTGGCAGGCCGTCCAGCCCAGGCAAACGAGCAGCACGAATAAAGCAGTTGGCTTCATAACTGCAAAATACAATTTTTGAGAAGCTGGTCTGTAAATTAAAAAAGCCCGGGAGTACCGGGCTTTTTTAGTGTATGTTCTTATCGTTATGCGAGTTGTGTTTTGATGTCCCATGCCAGCGCGCTGGCGCCGAGGATGGCGGCATCTGATTCTTTGAGGTGGCTGATCAGGATTTTTACTTTGTTCTGGAAAATCTGGATCAGGTTGGCTTCCATGTGTTCGCGGGTAGGCTTCAGGATCAGGTCACCGGCTTTGGTGAGTCCGCCAAACAGGATAATCGCTTCCGGACTGCTAAACATCACGGCGTTTGCAAGTGCAATGCCGAGGATACGGCCGGTGAATTCATAGATGTCACGGGCCAGTTTATCACCCTGTATAGCGGCTTCATATACTTTTTTGGAATCCATTTCAGCAGGCGGCACTTTGCGGAGCAGGCTGTCTTCTGTTGTTTTCTCCAGCAGTTCGAGGGCCGTATAACGTACACCCGTAGCCGAAGCGTAGCTTTCCAGGGAGCCATGCTTGTTGGTGCCGGGGTGGAGGCGACCATCGGGGATGATGATGGTGTGACCAAGTTCACCCGCAAAACCATCGTGTCCGTAGATCAGCTGGCCATTGGCAACAATGCCACTACCCACACCGGTACCCAGGGTGATCATGATAAAATCCTTCATGCCCTGCGCTGCTCCGTAGGTCATCTCACCAATAGCTGCCGCGTTGGCGTCATTGGTAAGCGAGGTCGGCAATTGAAATTTATCTTCCAGCAGCTTGGCGAGGGGTATAATACCTTTCCATGGAAGGTTGGGCGCGTATTCGATGGTACCGGTATAGTAGTTGCCGTTGGGAGCCCCTACGCCGATGCCTTTGATACGGCCGGTGCCGCCGGCTTTCTGGATCAGTTCGCCCAGTGCGCCGTGCAATTCATCGATAAAGCTTTCGACGGTAGCATGTTTCTTCGTGGAAATTTCACTGGAGAAGAGTACGTTTCCGTCGCGGTCAACGATTCCGAATTTAGTTCCTGTTCCGCCGATATCAATCCCGATCACCAGCTGCTGTAACGATGTATTCGCCATGGTTCCTTCTATATATGGGGTCCAAATGTAATGTAAATTAATGTCCGCCGCCTACCTGCTGGTCGAAGTCGAGCCCCTGCGCCGACAGTACCGATTTTAGTTTCAGCGCAAGGAAGGCCAGGAAGGCAAAGCAGGCTGCCGCAAGTAAATACGAATTGTGCATGCCTATCGAGTGATTATCGCCCAGCGCCCCCTGCAATGGAGGAATGATCGCACCACCCAGGATCATCATAATCAAAAACGCTGAGCCCTGGCTGGTATACTTTCCCAAGCCGGCAACGCCGAGAGAGAAAATACAGGGCCACATTACAGAGCAGCAAAGGCCACCTGCCATAAAAGAATATACCGAAATAATTCCCTTAGTCATTACGCCTGTAAGCATGAATGCGGTCGCCAGCACAGCAACTGTAAGCAGTGTTTTCACGGGTTTTTCTTGTCCGAATAAAAACGCGGCGATGGCGATGGCGATGAATCCTGCATAAGAAAGGAGGTCGGTGATATCAGTACCATTTGCTTTGTTGGCGAGAATGACTACTGCAAATGCAACGAATGGCACAATAAACGTAG